>NZ_JCAJRU010000238.1:0-7360 GCF_059447605.1 Paenibacillus sp. N119s
AATACAGACACACCTCTTTTGGCATTACACCACACTTGCGTAACGGGTACATACGATCCAGCAGCTTTTTCGTCTGATGTGCCGCATATGAATTGGGGTAGGGTCCAAAATATTTCGCTTTATCTTTCAGAACGCGACGGGTTACCTCCAGCTTGGGGTGTGTCTCGTTCGTAATTTTCAAGTACGGAAAAGTTTTATCATCCTTCAACAGCACGTTATAACGTGGTTGGTGCTTTTTAATAAGGTTGCACTCCAGAATGAGCGCCTCCATATTGCTGCCTGTAACGATATATTCAAAATCACGAATATCGGCAACTAGTCGCTGCGTCTTGCCATTATGGCTACCTGTAAAATAGGAACGGACCCGGTTTTTCAACACTTTGGCCTTGCCGACATAAATGATGGTGCCTTCGCTGTTCTTCATCAGGTAACAGCCTGATGCATCCGGCAGCAATGCTAATTTGTGCCGTATATTCTCCAGCGCCTTCTCCTGGTTCTGCAAGTCCTCCGCATAGGGTTTCATTCGCCCGGTTCCTCCTTCCATTCTTAATTCTTAATAACTGCTCCATCACTAATTAGATTATATAGGAATAATGCACAAAAACGCCCCCGGTATATATAACCGGAGGCATTAACTGTTCATGGCGCTCCACCAAGCCCCCATAGGAGCATGGGTTACATTCCATGATTATTGGTGTTTGGTAAGCATGCTTTTCAATGCTTCTTTGGAGTTCAAACCTACCACTTTATCAACAGGCTGTCCGTCTTTGAAGACGATCAGGGTAGGAATACTCATTACGCCGAAACGGGAAGCAGACTCTGGATTTTCATCCACATTCACCTTTGCGATTTTGACACTATCGCCAACTTCTGTGGACAGATCCTCCAGAATTGGAGCGATCATTTTGCAAGGACCGCACCATGGCGCCCAAAAATCAACCAAAACGGTTCCTGTGCCTTCGACTTCTGCGTTGAAGGATTGATCGGACACGTTAACAATTGCCATTGTATATTCCTCCTTTATAGAAAAGTCAAGATTATTATAACCTGTAATGTCTGATTCGACACCTTTTAATTATATCACAATAGTTTTTTAATTGTAAGATATCAAAAGAGCAGATGAATGAACGCTTAACCTCGCTGATTTTTCCCCTTAACGGTAATGACATCTACAAAAGGACGAATCCGGTCCATCAAGCGTTGTCCCTTGTACATTTCCTCTCCGTCTTTGCTTGTAAAGCTAAGATGCTTCTCTAGCCCTTGCAGTGAGTAGTTGGAAGTATAGAAGGTCGGTTTGCGGTTCATTCGGTAATTTAAAATGGAGCCCATTACATGATCCCGTACCCATGGACTCAAATTTTCAGCACCTATATCGTCAAATACGAGCAGATCACAATTTTTAAGCATTTCGGTCGTTTCCTTAAGCTTCTGCCCATCCTGAATCATGGACTTTAAGTCCTCCACAAAATCAGGCATGTACACAATCACACCGTTAAAACCCGATAGAGCTAACTCGTGTAGCAGATAGCCCATCAAAAAGGTTTTACCCGTACCAAACGTACCTTCCAGGTATAGCCCTTTTTTTAATAAGCCCTGGCTTTTAGTTTCTTCAATATAGCGGAATACTTGATTAACTGCAGGTACTCGCTGCAAATCCTTGCGCGCAATTTCAACGGCATTATAGCCTTCCAACAGCGCACGCTCATCCACATAAAAGCTTTTAATTCGCTGACGCACCCGTTGTTCATGCTGGGAAGAAACCAGCTTGGCACACGGAGTCCGAATGTCCACAATTTCCGCTGTTCCATTGGGGTACTCCACGCCCAGCTTGCAAAAGTGACCCTGAAAATCGTTAGGACACCGTTCCAGCCCCGGACAATTGTCGCAATTTCGACGATCCCGGGTATACTGAAAGAGCATGCTCATATTAAGTCGCAATTGCGTTTCGTCCACATCAGGGTGTGCAGCGCAAAATTCCTTCACCAGCGGATCATTTAGAACCTGATCGGCTACACTGCGAGTGCGTTGGCGAAACGAAGGGTTCTGCATCTGCTGAAGCAAATCACCGAGTGATTCCAAGGACACTCCTCCTTTCTAAAATGTGCAGAGTTATGGAGCGGGAGAGACGCTTCGCGTGCAGATTGTTCTTCCGATTGCTGTTATCCCCGGATTTTTCCTATTGAAATAAAAATTTAAAGGTTAAAATCCGGGGATAAAGGCAAACGCTTCGCTTCTACAGAACAATTCTGCCCGCTTCGCTGCCGACCGCCATAAGTCGACACATATTTGAATTGGCTTCGCTTAATAATTTTATAAAGTTAAGTAGATTTAACATAAAGCTATCCACTATACCTTTTTTTGTTTACCGGATTGCATTCGTTCGGCCAGGCGAAGCAGTTCATCCAGCTCTTCCTCGGATACGGTTTCCTCGGAAGGCTGATCTTGTACGATCGGAATAGATGGCTTGGCAGGGCTATTATTTTTGGCATACGTGCGGGATCGGCCCCCGGAAGCAGCAGTAGACTGTTTTCCTTTTACCTTGGCTTGATCCCTTATATATTGAACGGCTTTTTCGTAAGTGTTTACCTGCTTTAGCAGCATGTTGGAGGCAACAGCCTCGACAAAGTTGCGGTTAATCCGCTGATCGCTCCCCGATACGAGCAGTGACATTAAATAATGGATCAGCACATTGATGACTTCACCAGGCAGCTTATAGCTGATATCAATCTTCTCGAATATATCCAGCAGGTTACCGGGAACCGTGCCGGGGAAAAAGGTTTGCAACAAACGGCGATAAGGCTCGTTGCGCAGCATCATATTATATTGGTGAATGTCACACTTGGCCGTAAACTGTGGTGGGACCTCTACATAAAACTCCATCTCCACAGCCTGCTCTGCAGGTGGTTCTTCAGGTATGGAAGTTTCCCTCTGGCGCAGAGCAACCACCTTGGCGGCCTGCACCTGCTGCTCCTCCTGACGCTTCCGTTCCTGCCTGGAGTGCTGGCTAGCCCGAAGCTGAAGCTCGTCGAGCAGCAAGTCGCCTGCTTCGGTAAAAATGCCGTCCTCATCCAGCAAGCGGCTGATATCCTGTACAGAGAGGTCAAATTTGCGGACCACGTAATTGACCATACCTAATTGCTCGTGTTCAAACCGAAGACGCTCCACATGCTTGCGATTGGCAGATTCACGCGGAAAACGAAGAATAATATCGGCATAATTCAATGCTTCCTCCGATTCGGACGCTAATGCTCCAGTCTGGCGGCTTGTGGACACCTCGGACAGCGCCTGTTCCAGCTCATAATCGATAACATGGGTGTTCAGTTCAAACAGCTCATAAAACGGAACCGAAATATTCTCTTTATTATAGGAAGATTGCGACCATTCGCTAGATTCCCTGCTCCATAACGATTCTCTCAGAGAAAGCACTGCAAACTTACCGATTTTGTCTCTCAACAAAAGGGTGAGGTGCTGCGTTCTGAAAAATTCAGCAGGTGCGAGCGGCGGCTGCATCTCATATTCATACATATAATCGTCCGTTTCGGGTGCATACAGCCTGGACGTCTGCAACAGACCGACAGCCTCCAGCTTGGAGGTCTGCTCAATCAAATACTTGCGTCCCTTCTCACTTGGCTCAAGTCCCAGTGTCAGAAAAAGTCGACGCTGTTGTTCCAACGGCGAATAACCAATCTGTCCGACTGGCACATGCTGGAACAACAGTCGATATAGACTGACCGCAAATGCGCCTACCATCGGCTGATAGACACTTCCCAGCATCAATTCATCCAACGCGCTCAAGCCAAATTCCCGATAAACGCAGTAGCGGTGGTTCTCAGTATAGTGCAGCAGGTTTTTCATCCGCATTCCGACATTCTTCCTTTCCTGACATAACGTTCTCCAAGATGTTTTTCTATTCTATCATACTTGCCCTCGGGTGGGACCAACAAAATAAGGGCAATTGTCCTCCTTTTTGGCAGCCGTATTCGTCCGAGTTCTTCTTTTTTCGAGAATACTAACTATTTTATGATTTTTGTGACCTGCATCATGGAAAAATAATATTCTTCACACTTCTTTCATTGGTGAAAAGCTCCAAATTGAGCTACAATATAATGGTTAAACATCACGTATTGGATGCAGGAACGATATACAGAAGTACACATATTTCGGCTAAGCCGATTACATTTACAGATCGTAAAGGAGTGTAGATCGTGAATCAACATCAACCTCAACAAACCCCAGCAACACCCAACGAAGTAACTTCCACATTGGAAGGCTGGTATGCACTTCACGATTTCCGGTCCATCAACTGGACGGCATGGAAAACCGCAGACGATGAAGAGCGCGCAGGAGCACTGGACGAGCTTCAAGAGTTTATGAAGGAATGGAGCGTGACCGAGGAAGCAGGTCTGGGCAGCTCGGCCGTCTATACTATAGTCGGACAAAAGGCTGATTTTGTTATGCTGCACCTGCGTGAAACGCTGGAAGACCTTAATAAATTGGAAAATGAATTTAACAAAACAACCTTCGCCAAATATACGACCAAAACTTATTCTTATGTAAGTGTGGTAGAACTGAGTAATTATTTGAGCAAGGAAGAAGATCCAATGCAAAATCCACAAATTGTCGCACGCCTGAAGCCTGTATTAAACAAGGCTCGTTATATTTGTTTCTATCCAATGAACAAGAAACGTGATCTGGACGACAACTGGTACATGCTTTCGATGGACGAGCGTCGTACCCTGATGCGCAGCCATGGTTTAATTGGACGCAGCTATGCTGGCAAAGTAAAACAAATCATTTCAGGCTCCATCGGCTTTGACGATTGGGAATGGGGCGTAACATTATTCTCCGACGACGCACTTCAATTCAAGAAGCTAATTTACGAAATGCGTTTTGATGAAGTGAGTGCCCGCTACGGTGAATTCGGCTCCTTCTATGTCGGCAGCGTGTTGAACGAAGAAACATTTGAAGACATGCTGAAGCTGTAAGGCCCAATAATAGAAAAGAAAAGCAAAACAAAAAGGTCTCCCGGCTCTGCAAGAGTCGTGGAAACCTTTTTTTCTGCTCTTATTACTTTTTGGTGTATCTTGACTACTTGCCTGAGATTAGAAAAACCGCCCTTTTTTCAGTACCAGTGGAATGCCGCCAATGATGAACAGGTAGCGGAGATCCACAATTTTTTTCAATTGTGCAGCCACCCAACCTTTGATTTTGCGTTTACCCACTACAGCCACGGCTTCGCCTTTCCCAAGTGAGGCAACTGTGCCCTTGTTGGAGAATACGAACTTGTGCAACTCCTTGTTGCGGAGCGTAGCGGCCAGATTCTTGGCACAAAGCACTCCTTGCTGCATAGCAATTTGGGCAGTCGGTGGATAAGGGCGTCCTTCGGGATTAAACATCAGAGAACTGTCTCCGATAATGAAGATATCATCGTGACCCGGTGCACGCAGAAAATCGTCGATTTTCACCCTTCCACGCATCACTTCAAATCCGGCTTTCTCGATCAAACTGTTGCCCCGTATCCCGCCCGTCCAAACGACCGTACAGGCTTCAATCTTTTCACCCTCACCGACAACTACACCATCCTGCAAGCATTCCTTAACAGGTACTCCGATACGGAAGTTAACTCCTTTACGCTTGAGGACATCCATCGCATACTCCACCAGTTCAGGATCAAACCCTGGTAACGCTGTAGGAGCTGCCTCGACGTTAATAATTTGAATTCGGTTAAAATCGATGTCGTAAGCTTTAGCCAGCTGTGGCAGCCGATCCGCCAACTCCGCTACAAATTCAATACCACTAAAACCAGCGCCCCCTACGACGAAATTTAGGCGACCTGGCTTACCGTCATTTTTATACAGGGCCAGTTGGTATTCAATATGCTCACGAATCAAGCGCACAGAGTTAATACTGCGAATCGTCAGCGCGAATTGATCCATCCCCGGAATACCGAATGTCTCCGGCTCCCCGCCTAATCCGATGACCAAATAATCGTAGGATAGCGAGCCATCCTCCAGCACAATCTTTCTCTCCTTTGGTATGATTTCCTTAACTGTTCCTTTGACTAGATCCACCTTGAACTCATCGATTAGCTCCGCAATTGGAATCCTCGAATGCTCAATCGTGTCCGTGCCTGCCGCGGGCATGTGAAGATGAGTCGTAATATAGTGGTAATCATGACGGTTGATTAGCGTGACAGTTGCCTCATTGTGCTTGAGCTCCTTTTGCAATTGCTGAGCCGTCAAGATACCTCCATATCCGGCGCCCACAATGACAATTTTGGGAATACTGCTCATGCGTCTACCCCTTCCAATATCCATAATCATACAATATTCACAGCTTTTCTCTCAACACGGTTAACTTATACTCACCAGAAAGTCTTCATCAAATTTTAATCGCTTTAACTTTGCAAGAAGAACCCAGCAGTTTATAATGATAAGCAGTGAATCATACGTTCGGCGGCTATCTGAACCTCTATGCGGCTGATTCAATATCTACAATTCATACTATCCCTTTCGGAGGTGTTTTTAGAGTGACAGCTCAATCCACAGGTGCGGAGATCCGCGATCTGATCATTATTGGAGGCGGTCCAGCCGGTATTTTCGCCGCTTTTTACGGAGGAATGCGTCAGGCATCCGTCACCTTAATTGAAAGTATGCCCCAACTGGGCGGCCAGCTTGCAGCCCTTTATCCTGAAAAATATATTTATGACGTTGCGGGCTTTCCTAAAGTGACTGCACAAGAACTGGTGAACAATCTGGTTCAACAAATGAACCACTTTAATCCAGAGGTGCAGCTAGAAGAGAAAGTCGTTTCGTTAGAGAAGAAGGAAGAACGCCACTTCATCGTAAAAACAGATAAAGGTGGCGAGTATCATGGTAAGGCGGTTATTATTACCGCTGGCGTGGGTGCTTTCGAGCCGCGCAGACTGGAGCTTCCAGGTGCGGAACGTTTCGAAAAAACAAACCTGCATTACTTTGTTAGCGACCTGAGCAAATTTGCAGGCCGGAGAGTGCTAATCAGTGGTGGCGGTGACTCTGCTGTAGACTGGGCCCTTATGCTGGAACCGATTGCAGAACAGGTTACATTGATTCACCGCCGTGACAAATTCCGCGCGCATGAACACAGTGTCGAAAACCTCCTCGCTTCCAAAGTAAACGTGATTACACCAACGGAAATTACAGAATTACATGGAGAAGACACGATTACAAAGGTCACTCTTGCTCATGTAAAAACCAAAGAAACTCAGGAAATTGAAGTGGACGATGTCATCGTTAACTTTGGATTTGTATCCACACTTGGTCCGATTGCTGAATGGGGAATTGAGATCGAAAATAACTCCATCGTGGTCGATTCTCGTCAG
>NZ_JCAJRU010000239.1:0-7326 GCF_059447605.1 Paenibacillus sp. N119s
TCTCCATTAAAGACCAACCGAAGTTGGTTTATCGAAAGAGCGATTAGCTCATTTGAAACTGACGAGATAAAATATCTCTTGTTCGCTTCCATTTCATACAACCAGATGGCTTGTACCAAAATTTCAGCGTTGGATTTTGTAAACAAAATCCGTACTCACTCGTTGTTCAGTTTTCAAAGATCAAACCTGCATAATCTTTCATTTTGTTTTGTTTCTTCACCGCATCTCAGCGGCGACTTAAATAATATATCATAATTCCATCATCTTTGCAACACTTTTTTTCAAGAAAATTTTTTGATCAATTCTACTTTGTTTTCGTGTCACTAACTATCTTGTAAAAGACAACTATAGTAATGTATCACATTACCATGCTAATTAGCAATATCTTTTTAGTTTTATTCTTTTACAATTACTTCCTTTAAACAAAGAGACTATCATTCCCAACTAGCAGAATAACAGCCTCTTTTAGATTCATCCCTTCGCCTTACGACTAACAAATCAGGACACTCCTAATGTTTATCTCCTTTTATTTATTTACGTCAGTCATTAATCCATGGATTTTGACGGGCACGAGCACTATAGGATGAAGAACGGGATCTTCCTCCAGTCGATTTGCGGGATTTATGCTTCTTAACCGCAACATGTTCGCTTGCAACTTTGGCTTTAGCTGTTTCCTCTTTGGAAGTATTACTAGAGGTGTCTTTTGATTTACCTTTAGAAGCGCTATCGTCTTTTTTGGCAGAAGAAGTTACTTCATTTTGAGATGAAACAGTCAAATTGTTACCTACCTCTTGCGTTCCTGTAGAGGCTGGTACCGATTCGGCATCCCCTTCCCGGCCCCCACAGTCTGGCATAAACATATAGGGCGTTGTATATCCCTCTAATGGATACATAGGTGCATTTCCATGTACGAACGGATGGTACGGGTGATTTGCGGTGTGTTGACCTACTGGTTGGCTATAGTCCGACACGTACCCATTTGTAGGCAAACTATATTGTGATCCTCCCCACGCGTGGCCCCACTGGGTACCCTGGACTGCATTCTCTGGTTGCTGCTGCGGGCCCCCTTGATGGATAAATGGAGGATAGACAGGATAGGATGTATTTTCAGACGCTTCATGACCTGAATAAAACCCCGGGGTGCAGCAGCAATCTGAATATGCGGGATAAGGTGTAGGATGAGCATGTATGGGTGCTGTTTGCATTGGTCCCCAGCACCATGGATGCTCACAGTCATGATGATAGCCCTGATCAGCAACTGCAGTGGGAGAAGCATGCTCTGCAAAGGAAGTATTTACAGGAGCATTCCCCCAATTCTGAGGAGACCCAATACCCGGATACCACGTGTTTGGCATTGCATTTGTTGGCAGACTGTAATCAAATGCTGGTTGCTGTAATGGCCATGAGGAATTTTCCATCGGCTTCGAGCTTGTGCAGCCACAGAATTTTTCAGCTACGGGTTGCTTCTCGATATGAACTGGAAGCTGCGATTTAGGCGCAATCGGTTGGGTAACTATCGGTTGCATTTGTTGAGGTGGGGCAGGTTGAGTAATTATAGGCTGAAATTGAGGTGGAGCAGGATTTGCGGGCGCTATATTCACAGGCGCCATATTCACGGGTGCCATATTCACGGGTGCCGTATTCACGGGTGCCGTATTCACGGGTGCCATATTCACAGGTGCCATAGGAACTTCAGGCAGTTTTAATTCAGGAAGTTTAGGGGGATTCGCCGTTTCTTTCGGTTGCGTCATCTCTTCTTTAGGGATAGGCATATTCTCCGGTTTAGGCTGCGTTAATTCCGCCTTGGGCTGGGTAAGTTCCTCTTTGGTTGGGGATTCAGGTTTAGGCTGTGTCATCTCTTCTTTAGGGTTAGGTATATTCTCTGGTTTAGGCTGTGTCATTTCTTCCTTGACTTCAGTATTTTTTTTGTTCACAGAAGGTTCAGATGCGTTTTCTGTGTAGTGTGGAATATTAACTGTTTCTCCAACCAGAAGTGCATTGGGGTTTTTAAGCTGGGAATTGGCATCAATGATTATCTTCAGCGGTACATTCCACGCCTTAGATAACTTCCACAACGTATCTCCTTGCTTAACTTTGTGTTGATAGACCGTTGACGGCTGTGTTTCCATCGTAACAGGTTCTGTCGGAATTTTAATTTTCTCGCCGATGCTCAACTGATTAGGATCTGCCAATTGGGGATTGGCGGCAATAACTTTCTCCAGTGTCACATTATACTTCTGTGCCAGTAAGTACAGAGTGTCACCTTTTTTGACGATGTGTATTTTCACAGGCCACAAACCTCCTAGACTTTCGTTCGGGCGGGATAAACGCCCGGCTTCTGTTATTACATCCTATGCACCTCCCGGGCGAATGACCCCATACAAACAAAAAAATCCTCTCAACCGAATACTCTTACAAGCATTCAGTCAAAAGGATCTTGTATTATTTTAGTCCTGCCACACTTTATAGCCATCCTGATCTACAATCTTTCGGAACTCAGCCAGCAGCTGCAAAGTCACTGGGCCAGCAACGCCGGAGCCGATCGTACGACCATCCACTTCATAAGCTGCAATCACTTCTGCCGCGGTTCCCGTAAAAAACACCTCGTCCGCAACATATACATCATGCAATGTAAATGGTTGCTCTTTAAGCGAATATCCAAGTTTGGCGCACAAATCAATGATAGCATTACGAGTAATCCCCTCAAGCGCTCCCAAATAGCAAGGTGGTGTATACAACACTCCATTTTTGACAATAAAAATGTTGTCAGCAGAACCTTCCGTCACATATCCTTGAGAATTGAGCATAATAGCCTCGCCTACACCAGCATAGTTAGACTGGATTTTCACCAGGATATTGTTGAGGTAGTTCAATGATTTAATCTTCGGATTCAAAGCATCCGGGATGTTGCGACGCTGAGAGACAGAGATTGTCTTTAAGCCAGTCAAGTAAGCTTCTTCTGGATAAATAGCAAGCTGCTCGACGATAATGATGACACTTGCCTTCGCACAACGAAGAGGATCTAAACCTAGATTTCCGGCACCACGGGATACAACCAGCCGGATATATCCATTACGCATGTCGTTAAGACGAATCGTTTCAGCCATTGCTTCCAGCATTTCGTCAGGAGACAATGGAATGTTCAACTGAATAGATTTCGCAGAATCATACAGACGCTCTAAGTGCTCCTTACATTTAAAAATATTGCCGTTATAAATACGAATACCCTCAAATATACCGTCTCCGTACAAGAATCCATGATCATATACGGAAACCTTTGCGTTCTCCTTAGTCACATGCTGTCCATCCAGATAGATCCATTGTTCTGCCATTACAACCACACCTCCGATTAATGTTCGTTCAAGATAGGTTCGATCGCTGCCTCAACATACTTGTAGCTTGGATAAGAGCCCAGAATGCGTACATGACACCCCAAAGCTTCGATCTCTGCAAAGGCTGCCGGAAGCAAAACGGATTGCAGAGATTCCAGAACTTCAATGTAAAAATAATAATTCCCCAATTGCTTTTTGGTCGGACGCGATTCAATACGAGACAGATTTAACCTGCGCCATGCAAAGGCAGATAAAACCTGATGCAGCGCTCCCGGGAAATCCTGTGGCGGCGTGACCAGAATACTGGTTCGCTGGCCTTCTGGCGTACGCGGGAACCTTACAGGTTGATGTCCGATCAATACAAAGCGGGTAAAGTTGTTATCGTGATCCGTCACTTTACTGGCCAAAATGTCCAATCCGTGTTTGGCAGCCGCAAGCTTGGTCCCAAGAGCAGTCCAACTTTTACCTGGGTTATGTTTAACAATTTCGACGGCTTCTGCCGTACTTCCTGCACTCTCCAGCTCGGCTTGAGGTGCGAAAGCTTGTATGAATTCTTTACATTGGGGAAGTGCTACAGGATGGGACATAATTTTGACCACTTTGCTCAAATCAAGCTTGTCCTGATCCCCGAGAAATTCACTACGATGTCCAATAAGATTTTGAATTGAAGGATATACCCATTCCGCCTGCATTGGAATGTCTACCTCATGTACAAGCCAGTCCATATGCAAACTTACAGAGCCATCAATCGTATTTTCTATAGGAATTACACTATAGTCCGCCTGTCCCTTGTCTATTGCCTGAAATACGTCTGCTATATGCTTGTAAAACAGTAGTTCACAGGGTGTATCTCCTAACAAATATTTAATCGCTTCATGAGAGACAGTTCCCTCAGGAAGAAGTGCAATTCGTATCATATCGTAAGTTCCCCTTTAATCATATCCATAAAAGGGTGTGTATTCCCTTCCGTATATACTTTAACCCCTTCACTCTCCGGGCGCAATTTTAAAACAGCCGCAGTGATTCCCTCTTTTTTCATTGTCTCCGTTAAATACTGCTCAAGCTCTGCTTTACGATTTTCCCGTTGATCCGTCAATGCCAACAACGTAGGTCCAGCACCGCTAAGAGCCACTCCCAATGCACCATATTGGTGCGCATCCTGTAAGATTTCTGTCATACCCGGCACAAGTGCCGCACGATAAGGCTGGTGAAGCTGATCACGCATCGCTTCGGCGATTAGTTCTGTTCGACCCGAAGCCAGTGCCGCTACCAGCATTGAAGCATGGCTTATATTATATACAGCATCCTTCAAGGATACATGGGCGGGCAGGACCTCTCTGGCCTTCGACGTGGACAGTTGAAAATCTGGAATAACTACCATAACTTCCAGATTAGCGTCTGGTTCAATCCGTAAGTGCTTGGCATGCTTGCCATCCCATACAGCAGTAATAATACCGCCAAACAAAGAGGCCCCTACATTGTCCGGATGTTTTTCAATAGCGCTTGCCATGTCAAATAGCTTGGAATCCGACAAAGGCGAGCCAATCAGCGTATTAGCTGCCACCAGCGCACCTATAATGGCGGAAGCGCTGCTGCCCAAACCACGGGTAAGCGGAATGTCCGAATACATCGAAATTTCCAGCTCAGGAACAGATACACCTGCTTCACGAAAAACCGTTTGTGCTACCTTGTAAATCAAATTGGTTTTATCTTGGGGAACGCCATTCATTTGGTCTCCGTATAGATGGAAAACTGTCTGCTCGGCCTCTTTCAATTCAATCCATGCGTATAGAGACAATGCCATGCCTAATGTATCAAAGCCGGGGCCTAGGTTGGCCGTACTTGCAGGCACGCGCACTCTTGCTGTTTTCAAAACGGTCATACAGATGATTCCTCCTGCTTTTATTGACTATCCCTCTACTCGGTATACACTCTTGATGCGGCGAATCACGTCCAAAGTTTCAAAATGTTCCAAGACCTTTTTCATACTTGCTTTACTAGCTAAATGAGTCACGATAATAATCTCAGCATCGGGATTAGTCTCATTCGGTTGCTGCACGACAGATGCCAAACTAACATTGAATTCAGCAAATACCTGCGTAATTTGTGCCAACACCCCTGCTTTATCATCTACGTGTAAAAGCACGAAATTTTTGAAATATACGTCTTCGTCATTGCAAATTTTTTTAGGATTGTAGGGTACGATTGCTTTAAGCCCATTTACGCCGAGTTTGAGATTTTTCACCACAGCTACCAGATCAGCCACAACAGATGTAGCTGTCGGCATTTCGCCTGCACCTGCACCATAAAACATGGTTTCTCCCACTGCTTCACCATGTACATAAACAGCGTTGAATACCCCGTTCACCGAAGCCAATGGATGTTGCTTGCGCACCATTGTCGGCTGAACATTAATCGTAAACTCATCACCTTGGCGCTCTGCAATACCTAGCAATTTCATTTCATATCCTAGTTTTTTAGCAAACGCAATATCTTCACTGGTTACCTTTGAAATGCCGCTCACGCTTACATCCTTGAGCTCTACATTAGAGCGGAAACCGAGGGTTCCCAATATTGCCATCTTACGAGCCGCATCCAATCCTTCGACATCTGAGGTCGGATCAGATTCTGCATATCCAAGCTCTTGCGCTTCCTTAAGAACCTCCTCGTACGAGGCTCCTTCCTGACTCATTTTAGTTAAAATAAAGTTTGTTGTACCGTTCACAATCCCCATAATGCGGGTAATACGGTCAGAGGAGAACCCTTCAATGAGTGTACGAATGATCGGGATACCACCTGCCACACTAGCCTCATAAAAGATATCACATTGTTTTTCCTGTGCTTTTGCCAACACTTCAGAACCGTGCAATGCCATTAAGTCCTTATTGGCCGTTACAATGTGTTTGCCTCTCTCCAGCGCTTCGAGAATGTACTCCTTCGTCTGATCGATCCCACCCATGACTTCGATAATCACATCAATTTCAGGGTCTCGAATGACTTCCCATGGATCCTCAGTAAGTTTGGCGTTGTCCACTTCTATGGAACGATACTTATCTACGTTTTTTACAGCTATTTTTTCAATGATGATCGGTGAACCCACTTGTCTGCTCAAGTCTTCCTGATTGCCCTCTACGATTCGAACAACTCCCGTACCTACCGTCCCCAAGCCTAACAATCCTACTTTGACCGGTTTCATCCATTCCCCTCCTGCAAACTTTTTATCTAGTGAACTGTATCGTTCAGCCTTGCCCAATCAGGCGGACCCGCTTGACCCCAGGAATGCTTTCCAAGCCCTCCAGCAAAACACCCAACTCATCACTAAGTCTGGACATTTCGACTGAGATGACTACGTTGGCTCTGCCTTGCAGTGGAATACTTTGCTGGATCGTCAGCACATTACCTCCATAATCCGCCACTCTGCCGAGTACTCTGGACAGCATGCCTGATTGATGGTCCAAATCAATAGAGATATTGACAATTCGCTCACGCTCCAACTGGTTAACCAGATGTATGCCATCTTTATATTTGTAAAAGGCGCTTCGGCTTAGCCCAACTTGCTCCACGGCATCATGCACGGTTTTAACATCTCCCGAAGCCAGCAGCTGTTTTACCTGTATGGTCTTAACAATAGCTTCAGGCAAAATATCTTCCCGTACCAAGTAATAGCGCTCTTTCAAGAACGTCCTCTCCTCAAAGACTTATGTTTTTGTATAGAGGACATTATATCGAAACTCATGAAAATCAGCAAGCTAACAATACAAAAAACGGCTACTGTCTTCTATAGAATTTTCTATAGTGCAGTAACCGTTCAGGTTTTAAAGCTTTATTAAAATTTTAGTAGTAGCTGCTGCCTTCTACGAATTCGAACTCGAAATCAGCAATACGGACAGATGTACCATCTGTGGCCCCACGCTTACGCAGCTCAGCATCCACACCCATGTGACGCAACGTTCTTGCTAATTTTAAAATGGCATCATGCGAATTCATCTGCATG
>NZ_JCAJRU010000240.1:0-7207 GCF_059447605.1 Paenibacillus sp. N119s
TTACTGGACGTTGCTCCAAATCATCGACAATGTTGGACAGGTTTTTATCCAGTCCATTTTTGGCCTTTGTCATGTAGCCTTCCTCCTCATTCCTTCATGACTACGAGTGCGTCAATGACTGTAAAGTTTGGGCACATTGGTGAATATGCCGAGTATAATCGGACACCAGCTGTTGAATGATATCTGTTCGTTCATCCACAGTTCGTCCGTCACGCTCTACATCGACTAAGTTAACCTGTACTTCCCGGGAGTCTACATATTTACACGCAAAATCAAAGGAGTACATTTGTCGGCCTTCCACCTCGATATGGATTCGAATAGCCTGGTTATCAGCTTCATCTGCCTGCACCTGTGTTTTATCTCCTGAATTCAAAAGAATCGGCAGTTGTTCCTGCCAGGCCTCTACCAGCTTTTGCTGATCTACTGTCATTTCTCGATTCATGCCAGCACCTCCACATCTGATAACGTGTGAAGAAAACAGGTTTTTTATACAACAAAAAAGCCATTCCTCACGAATTCTGATCATTAGTGTATAAAACCTAATGTACCAGTTACCGTATTTGAATGGCTTGGTTTATTTTAGAATATGGCGGAGAGGATGGGATTCGAACCCATGTGGGCTTGCACCCTAACGGTTTTCAAGACCGCCCCGTTATGACCGCTTCGGTACCTCTCCAGGTGGTAAATGGATAAAGCTGCTTCCCTTATCAAACAACTCAGGCGCAACAAAATTATTTTACCACAGATTTTTTAATAATGCAAGGCTTACTGTTTAGGAGTTATAACCTCAACGCCTCGCATGTATGGACGCAGCACTTCGGGAATTACAATGCTTCCGTCCTCTTGCTGATAATTCTCCAAAATAGCAGCAACAGTCCGTCCTACAGCCAATCCTGAACCGTTCAGCGTATGTACAAATTCAGGCTTTGCCTTCGCATCTGGACGAAACCGGATGTTTGCCCGACGCGCTTGGAAGTCTTCTGTGTTTGAACAGGAAGAAATCTCACGGTACATGCCGCTCTCAGGCAGCCATACTTCCAGATCATACGTTTTGGCAGACGTAAAACCCATATCCCCTGTGCAAAGTGCCAGTACGCGATATGGAAGTCCGAGCAGCTGCAAAACGCGCTCAGCGTTATTCGTCATTTTCTCCAATTCTTCATAAGAGGTATCCGGGTGAACCAGCTTGAGCATTTCTACTTTATTGAACTGATGCTGACGAATCAAGCCGCGTGTATCACGCCCTGCTGATCCTGCCTCTGAACGAAAGCAAGAGCTGTATGCCACATAATATTTTGGAAGCTGATCTGCATTCATTATCTCTTCTCGGTGATAGTTCGTTACCGGAACTTCAGCCGTAGGAATAAGATAATACTCAGTATCACGTAGTTTAAACAAATCCTCTTCAAACTTCGGTAGTTGACCCGTTCCGTACAGGCTGTCTCGGTTTACAATGTATGGAGGTAGCATTTCTTCATAACCATGCTCACTGCTGTGCAGATCCATCATAAAGTTAATTAGCGCACGTTCCAATCGCGCTCCCAATCCCTTATAGAACGTAAAACGAGAACCCGTTACCTTAGCCGCAGCCTCAAAATCGAGAATATCTAGATTCTGAGCCAACTCCCAATGTGCTTTGGGTGTAAAAGAAAACTCGCGCGGCTCCGACCAGCGGCGGATTTCCACATTATCCTCTTCCGATGCGCCTACAGGCACAGTCTCGTTAGGAATATTAGGAATCGACATCACCAGTTCATCAATCTGAACTTCCAGTTCCCGCACTTGCTCATCCAATTCTTTAATACGATCGGAGACCTGACGCATTTCAGCAATAAGATCATCCGCATTTTCCTTATTCTTCTTCAACTTGGCTACTTCACCAGATACCACATTCCGGCGATTTTTGAGTCCTTCACTTTCCTGAAGCAACTCACGACGGCTGACATCCAGATCCGTAAAACCCTTAATCAGATCCAGAGATTTTCCTCTGTTCTGTAAAGCTTTCTCAACCCGACCAAGCTCGTTACGCAAAATCTTTATATCTAACACAGGTGATCCCTCCTACACTACAAACCTGACTTTCCGCTACCCGCGGACCATATCCACAAAATACTGATGCAACCGGTAATCGTCTGTTAATTCCGGATGGAAGGATGAAGCCAGCAAATGACCCTGACGGGCTGCCACAATCTCGCCGTTATGCTCAGACAGCACATCTACTCCCACTCCAACAGATTGTATTAAAGGCGCACGGATAAACACCGCACGAACCGGTTCCTCAATCCCTTTAATGTTCAAGTCTGTTTCAAAGCTTTCTCGTTGGCGACCAAAAGCATTACGCGCTACTGTAATATCCATGAGTCCCAAATGTGCCTCTTCCTGCCCTTGAATCGTTTTGGCCAATACAATCAATCCCGCACAAGTACCAAATACAGGCTTGCCTTGATTGGAAAATTGACGTATCGCCTCTATAAAATCATACTTGCGCATTAGCTTACCGATCGTGGTGCTCTCACCACCGGGAATGATAAGACCGGACAGCTCATCGAGCTGTTCGATCTTCTTCACTGCTATGCCTTCAGCACCCGCACGTTCAATGCTTCGTATATGCTCAGCTACAGCGCCTTGCAGCGACAATACTCCTATTTTCATGCCGGTCCCTTCCTTCTTACCAACCACGATCCTGCATGCGCTCATGCGATGCCAGCTTGGAAATTTCAATGCCTTTCATAGGAGTCCCCAAATTCTTGGACACTTCTGCAATCAGCTTGTAATCGGTATAATGAGTGGTTGCTTCCACAATTGCCCGTGCAAATTTCTCAGGGCTATCTGATTTGAAGATACCAGAACCTACAAAGACACCATCAGCGCCCAAATGCATCATCAACGCAGCATCCGCTGGTGTTGCTACACCGCCTGCAGCAAAGTTGACCACTGGTAGCTTACCAAGCTCATGTACTTCTAACAGCAACTCATAAGCAACTCCGAGGTTTTTCGCCTCTGCATACAGCTCGTCCTTCGACAGGTTTTGCACCTTGCGAATTTGACCGTTGATAAAACGCATATGACGAACAGCCTCAACAATATTTCCAGTTCCCGGTTCACCCTTTGTACGGATCATAGATGCGCCTTCACCGATGCGGCGCAGAGCTTCCCCTAGATCCTTGGCTCCACAAACAAATGGAACGGTGAACTCCCGCTTATCAATATGGAAGACTTCATCCGCAGGTGTCAGTACTTCGCTCTCATCGAGATAATCGACACCGAGAGATTCCAATACCTTTGCCTCAACAAAGTGGCCAATACGAGCCTTAGCCATAACAGGAATAGAAACAACCTTCATAACCTCTTCCACAATCGTTGGGTCAGCCATACGAGCAACGCCACCCGCTGCACGGATATCCGAAGGCACCCGTTCAAGAGCCATTACGGCTGTAGCGCCTGCTGCCTCTGCAATTTTAGCCTGTTCAGCGTTCATGACATCCATGATTACGCCGCCTTTTTGCATCTCTGCCATACCTCTTTTTACACGCGAAGTTCCCGTTTCCATGTCTTTGCCTCCTGTAAGGGTTACGTTTAGATTCTAACTTAAGATTTTACCGCACGAACGCCAAATACACAATCATTTCGAGTTGTAAAATAAGCTATGCAGAACACATTAGGTCACTAGCGTACATATTTAGAAAAGATTCTTAATTCCCTGGAACAAATCACCGAAGAAACCACCAATGGCCCGGAAAAGCATTCGGAACCAACCGCCCTCTTCTACTGCCGTCGTAGTAACCAAATCAACCGTTTTCGTCTGGCCTTTGTCCACGCCATCCGTTTTGTATGTGTACGTAATCGTTCCGACTTTTGCCCCTTGCTTCAAAGGTGCCACGAGAGAGAGTGCTGGTGTAATGTTTGTTGTAAAAGTTACCTTAGGATTGCTCGCACCCTTAGGTACGATGAAACTCACCGCATCCTTTGTGACGATCGGTACCTCTGTTTCCTTACCTTTGGTTACGGGTACACTCTCAATGCCCTTAACCACCGTCTTTGGAGCAACAACCTGCTTCACTTCAAAATTATCAAAGCCATAGTTCAGCACTTTAGCTGTCTCTGTAAAACGGTGGGGCTCAGAATCAGCTCCCATAACGACACTAATGAGACGCATTCCATTACGTTCAGCCGTACCTGTAAAACAGTTTCCAGCATTGTTCGTATGACCCGTTTTCATTCCGTCCAAGCCAGGATAAGCGAATTTTCTAAAGTTAGTAATGTTCTTGTTCGCTTCTAGCATCCAATTATAGTTAATAATTGGCGCTTTGTCAGTCGGCCGGAATTTGTATGACTGAATTGTGGTAAACCGTGTGTAATCCGGATGATCCTTAATAATATAACTGGCCAAAGTAGCTGCGTCTCTCGCTGTCATTACAGTTTCCCGGTCTGTATCCGGTTGGAACCCTGTAGGCATATCCTTACGATCCAAACCAGTCGAGTTGATAAAATACGTATTTTTCATACCCATTTTCTGAGCTGTTTCATTCATTAGTTTTACAAAGTCCTGCTCGGTTCCAGCAACACGTTCTGCAAGAGCTACTGTTGCATCATTAGCAGAACCTACGGCCATGGCAATATAAAGCTCCTCTACCGTATGTTGATCCCCTTGAGCCAAAAAAATACGTGATCCGATACTCTTGGCAGCATTCTCGCCAACCGTAACCTTATCCGTCCACTTGAGCTTACCTTGCTTAACCTGCTCCGCTACGAGGTACTCTGTCATCATTTTAGTCATACTGGCTGGCGGAAGCGGCTCATCTGGATTCATAGAAAGCAAGATCTGTCCTGTGGAAGGCTCGACCAAAATGGCAGAACGGAGTGCCAAACTAGGAGGGTTAATAGAACCTGTCCCGATAATATCCTTCGCCTCGGTTGTTGCTGCAGCAGCAAAAGTAGCCACACTTGGATCAAAATTGCCTACAACCGGCAGGGCCGACATATACATCATATTAAGCACCATGACTGCAGTCACACTCTTTTTAATCATGCTGCGTTTATTAATTTGCCTCAAATTGTTCGCTTTCAAATGAATACAAACTCCTCTCGTACCTCAACCCGATTCGCTATCTATAACGAGACGGTGGTTACAGCCTTTACTTGGCCAAAGAATTAATGTTTTAATGTTATTCCATTCAGTGTCATTTCATTTCGTAAGATATAGCCCGTCATAAGCATTCTGTGCTCGAATCTTCCTAACCGGTAGAAATCCTCCAAAATACCTATGTGCCCCTAGCTCATCAGTTACCTTGTGTGAAGGCGGACACTTGTCTATTCTATCACAGGGGTATCTCTAAAAAAAGACAGGCAGAGCGAAATGCGCTCTGCCTGTCGTCAAGTCAAATACAGCTGAATTTTATAGAGAGTAGTTTGGTGCTTCTTTCGTAATTTGCACATCATGTGGATGGCTTTCACGCAGACCTGCACCTGTAATACGGATAAAGCTTGTATCGTTACGAAGCTCCTCAATATTAGCAGTACCGCAATATCCCATACCGGAACGAAGACCGCCCAACAGCTGGTGAACAGTGTCGGAAAGTGGCCCTTTATAAGCAACGCGTCCCTCAATGCCTTCTGGCACCAATTTCTTGTCGTCATCTTGGAAATAACGATCCTTACTACCTTGCTTCATCGCAGCCATAGAGCCCATACCACGATATACCTTGAAGCGACGTCCTTGATAAATTTCCGATTCGCCCGGGCTTTCTTCCGTACCTGCAAAAAGGCTTCCCAGCATTACCGCAGAAGCGCCTGCCGCAATGGCTTTTGTGATTTCACCGGAGTATTTAATACCGCCATCTGCAATAATCGGAATATTATATTCACGTGCTACTGTTGCACAGTCATAGATAGCTGTAATTTGCGGAACACCAATCCCTGCAATTACGCGTGTGGTACAGATTGAGCCTGGACCAATACCGACCTTCACGACCGATGCTCCTGCTTCAATCAATTCACGCGTTCCGTCACCCGTAGCTACGTTACCTGCTACAATCGTCAGATCCGGATAAGTTTTACGCAACTCACGAACAGCTTCAATAATGTTAATATGATGACCATGAGCTGAATCCACAACAATCAAATCCACGCCCGCCTTTACAAGGGCTTCCGTCCGTTCAAACGTATCCTTGGAAATGCCGACAGCCGCACCGACCAGAAGACGCCCTTGTGCATCCTTCGCTGCGTTCGGAAACTGAATAGCTTTCTCAATATCTTTAATGGTGATCAGACCTTTGAGATAGTTGCCTTCATCAACCAGAGGAAGCTTTTCAATTTTATGCTGTTGCAAAATGACTTCTGCTTCCTGTAAAGTCGTGCCTACTGGTGCAGTTACCAGTTCTTCCTTCGTCATCACTTCACTAATTTTAAGATTAAAATCGTGAATAAAGCGAAGATCACGGTTAGTAATAATACCCACCAGTTTGTTCTCTTCGTTTACAATAGGTACACCGGAAATACGGTATTTACCCATAACAGCCTCGGCATCGGACACCAAATGATCGGGAGTCAATGAGAATGGGTTGGTGATAACACCGCTCTCTGAACGTTTAACCCGATCTACCTCTACTGCTTGCTGTTCAATCGACATATTTTTATGAATAACACCAATACCGCCTTCACGAGCCATCGCAATCGCCAACACTGCCTCAGTAACAGTATCCATACCAGCACTCATCAAAGGAATATTCAGCTTCACGTTATCACTCAAACGAGTCGCTACGCTAACTTCTTTGGGCAGTACCACCGATTTACGAGGTACCAGCAAAACATCGTCAAAGGTAAGGCCTTCCTTACCGAATTTATCTTCCCACACCAAGATGATCCTCCTTCAAAATGTTTAGTCTGTATTGGTCTTGTTGTCTGTCCGACACGGACAAATCAAGGCTCTCTGAAAATATATTATTGCAATCTTAGCAAAGCGGTATAGGGGTGTCAAGCCTTCATCAACAGCCTTAACCTATAGTATTTCCCTGTACAAACAACTGTACTCCTACGAAGGACAATCATTTATTCATAACGGTTTTAAAGGTGCCTCACTATTACAAACGCATTAGGCAAGTAGCCGAGGAGCAAGAATATAAGCGCTTTCCCTTATATGCAAAAAAGAGGACCATAATCTAAATAAGATCATGGTCCTCTTTACTTGTTGTTGCTTGGCAACGTCCTA
>NZ_JCAJRU010000241.1:0-7161 GCF_059447605.1 Paenibacillus sp. N119s
AGACGTAGCTGACGGCTACACCCAGGTCACTGCCAAGGATGCTTACACGCCTGAGCGTGGCTATGGATTTACCGATCTTTCCAAGGTAACTGAAGAGAACCGCGGTGGAAGTGATGCTATACGCTCAGATTTTGTGCGTGTTCAAGGCTCATCCTTTGTCGTCAATTTACCACCTGCGGATTACACGCTTTCTCTAATTGCCGGAGATACTGCCGGAAACACGGATATTACGGTTAAAGCCGAATCCATTGTGAAAGTAGAGCCTACCACCAAAACAGCAGGACAATTTGTTGAGGCTGCGTTCGAGCTTGCACTCATCGACGGTCAGCTCGAATTGTATTTCTCAGGAAATGAAGCGAAGATCAACGCCCTGGTTATCACTCCCAAGGAAGCTCGAACGGCTGGAGAGCATCCCTCCGTATACCTTGCAGGAGATTCTACGGTTCAAACTTACAAAGCCTCGATGAAGCCTCAGGCAGGCTGGGGGCAAATGATTGCTCCATTTTTTACAGATGAGACTATTTTTGTGAACCGTTCTATTGGAGGACGCAGTACGAGGACCTTTTTGGTTCAAGGGCGGTTAGATGATATTTTACGAAATATCCGTCCAGGAGATTACCTGTTCATACAGTTTGGGCATAATGATGCCGTGATCAATAATCAGGAGCGTTATGTTTCACCTGCCGATTACAAAGTATACTTGAAAACGTACATCCAAGGAGCCACCCAACGTGGTGCGATACCTGTGTTAATTACTCCTGTAGGCCGCCGGGATTATGATGCAGCAAGCGCTTCGTTTCGGATCAGTTTTCCGGAATATGTGCAGGCCATGAAGGAAACAGCATCAGAGACGAAGGTTGCGCTGGTCGATCTTAGTCGATTGAGTGTAAACTACTATGATACACTAGGACTGGAAGGAACACTTCCGTTATTTTTACATTTGAAGCCAGGTGTATATCCTGCATTTCCTGATGGCGTGAAGGACGATACACATTTTCAGGAGTATGGTGCGGAGCAGATAGCCCGGTTGGTAGCCCAAGGGGTTCGTGACTTGAATATTCCTTTATCTTCTTATGTAAAGGCAGAAAAGTTGCAATAGCACTGAGTTTCCACAACCATAATACACTCAGAAAACAAGCTGACCCTACCCAAACCCAGTAATATATATAGGCTTGGGTAGGGCATTAATGTTCTGAACCTTAAAGGAGGAATCAGCATGACAGTCGCTCAACTTCATAGTCTTATTAACGGTCAACTCCTGCATAATCAGCATCGGAGTTTATTTTACATGCGCGAGGGTTCTGTTCTGCTAGGACCTTCAACGGAAATGACGTACTGGCTGACGCAGCGAAGCCCGGAACTGATCCTCATGCTTCAAAGTTTGAAGCGCCAACATACATATCATGTTTTTGTGAAGGATGTAGCGGCCAAAATACTGTCCCAGTTTGTAAATACCAATCAGTATCTACATTTTCACACAAATCATGCAAGGGAGCTTGCGGAGCTGTATGATCGATTTTTCACCCGGATTGAAAAGCTGTTTCAAAAGAAAGCTATAGCTGGAGCAACTCTGGACTTACTGCTTCAGCAGCATTATGGGCATTTGAGAGATTTCCTTATTCGTACCAATGGACGTGAAATATTCGCTAAGTATGCAGAGAGTGAGTATACCTTTTGGATACCTTGTGAGGAATATACGCCGGAGCTGCAAGTCAATCTGCTAGGATTGGACCTTGCTCGTTTGCAAGAGCCTGTTCTAGATGTTGGTTGCGGATCAGAGGCACGGTTGGTTACCTATTTACGTTCCTTGGGATTTGAGGCTTACGGAACAGATCGGCTGGCTGAGACAGAAGGTTGTGTCATTCAAGGAGATTGGTTAGAGAGCACTTATGGAGAAAGTACATGGGGAACGATCGTTTCACATATGGCATTCTCCAATCATTTTATACATCATCATCTGAAGACAGACGGCAATATTCATGAGTACGCTCATAAATATATGGAATTGCTTAGAGCCATTCGGCCAGGAGGGAGCTTTATTTACAGTCCATGCCTGCCATTCATGGAAGAGCTTTTGAGTGTCCGAATGGGGTATCAAGTAGAGTATATCGAGTCCTCTAAAGGTTACAGAGCTACGAAAATAACGCGTATACATTCATAAGTGCTATTATCAGTCATTTGTCAGATTCACTCTTGGAATGGTAGTATAAGGATAGATATTACTCTATTTGGGATTCGGTTAACGATCAGGATTCTCATGACATTGATTTGATAGCATTGTTGCCCTGGATAATAATTATTCTATAGGTAACAGGGGATTTTTCAGGGAAGATTAAACCATATTTTCCTAAAAGCCGATATATGGAAATGAGGCGAAAACACACTGTTATTATGCCCGCTGCAAAATGGATGTAATAATTGGGTTAGGAGAGTAGAAGAAGTGTCCGATCTATATACAAAAAAAGAAGTAGAAGATTATGTAACGAACGTGGCTTTCGAACGACCTTTAGGTGTAAGCATTTCAGCTATTTTACTGATCTTTAATGGAGCACTCCTGTTGGTGACACAGCTATTGACGCTTAATGCATTAAATGAGGCTTCTACATTAATAGGCATATGCAGAGGCATGTTTCAAGGGTTCATTGCATTGCTTGGTTTGGCCGGAACAACTGCCGGAGTCGGCATGTTGTTTGGTAAGAGGTGGGCTTGGTGGCTGGCATTATTTTATTTTACATATGAGACCATGCGTTATGCGTGTGCCATTCTGTTTATTCCCGATATCTCCCCAGCGCTAGGCGGTGTGCAGCTTAGCCCTGCTCTATACTACGTTAAATATGGTATGCGTATTATTTGGAATTTATTTTTTACAATATTTCTGTGTCGCAGTACTGTGACCAGCTTTTTTCAAACAAGTGAAATTAATAAATGGAGAGCATGCAGCGTATTATTTCTCATCAATGGAGTTGTGGTGGGGGTCGGCTGGTGGTTGATTAAATAGGTTTTTCGAAGTAGAGGAGAGATGTATGATGGCAATGGAAACGTTTCCGGTTTTGGTGACTGACCGGCTTTATTTAAGACAGCTTACATTAGCAGACGCGGAGGACATATTCACCTATTTCTCCAGAGATGAAGTCACAAAATATTATGATTTGGAAAGCTTTACGGAGGTAGAGCAAGCAGAAAAATTTATTCGTTCCATGTTAACGAGATATGAGAAGCAAGAGGGCTTTCGTTGGGGGATTACGCTAAAAGAAGTTCCTGAGCGGATCGTGGGCACAATTGGATTTCATAACTGGCAGAAGGAACACTCCCGTATCGAAATCGGCTATGAGCTGGCACCGGAATACTGGCGGCAAGGCCTGATGACAGAAGCGATGAAGGTGGTGGTGGATTACGGCTTTCAATTGCCGCAGGTTCACCGTATAGAAGCCTTCATTGATCCAGATAACGAAGGCTCCAGACGGTTGCTGCTCAAAAGTGGCTTTACTAAAGAGGGTCACTTGAGAGATTACTTTTATGAAAAAGGTCAGTTTGTGGACGCTGTTGTTTTTGGCTTTCTTCGCAAGGAGTTTTCCGCGGAGCAGTAAGTTTACAAATATCCTTTGTCCCCGTAAGGTTGGAGTCGATCAAGCCAGGTCTGCTCCAGCTTTGCCAGCGCGTCTTTGACATCAAAGAATTCCGAATCCTTTTTCTTCAAAACATCCAGCACTTCAAATTCAAACGAATCTTCGCCGTACTCATTCCATTCCTGTTGTAGTTGTTTATTCTTAAATCCACCCATATTTAGCTCAAAACGCCGTCCATTCAGCGACTTTAAATTCGGCGTGGAAGAGACGAAAATTTTCCCATTGCATGTATTGCGAATACAATAGATTCCCGCCTCTGTCTTCATCTCCATGTATTGCTGAACTAGTTCTTTTCTCCGATCCATTGTCGAATCCCCCTATTTTAAAATGCTAGCTTTACGATTCCTTCAACCAATATTCACTGCCATCCGGTTTGCGATCTAGTAGACCATATTCGATCATATATCTTCGCACCGTGACATAATCGTCATATACTTCCTGTAAGATCGCATTGATATCTTTTTCATGATATATTTGTCCCTTCACAAACCGGCCCGCAATTTCACGCAGCACAATCAGCTTGTGCTTTTCTTGCATTTTAAAGGTCTTTAGGCGACCGTCTGTACCATTCGGAAAATACTTCGTGAGTACCTTTTGCCTTTCGTCTTCTGTAATGTTGTAACGTTCGTCCACCATCCGTGCTCGTACGGGTACTTCTACGATGGCGGGAGCGTGACGGTCTTTCTCTTTTAACAGTTCCATTAATGTGAGAAATACCCTGGCCTGTCGTTCTTTCTCCTTGAGTCCAAAGCGATGATTGCGTATGGTGGATGCGCTGCCGATTCCGGTTTCCTTTTGGATATCCGCATCGCCCATACCTTGATAAAATAACTGAAGCAGCCGATTCTGATGATCCGTGAGTCCGGTCAGCTTTTTGTCCAGACCGATCAAATAGTCAAACACCGATCCGTATGTCCGCTCAATATGAAGGCGTATATACCGCTCCGCGTCATAGAATACCCCTTGATCCTGATATATGATGCCTTGTTCATATCGTTGTCCGTCCAGTAGGCAAACCACCTGCTCCCCTTGGCGAATATATCCACGCTTCAGTTCTTCAACACCAGCATTCCAGAATAGTTCGGAATGATCCATTTTAGCAAACACCTCAATTAATTGATGATTATTTTATAGACAATATAACATTTTGTTTATTTTAAATCAATGAGTTGAAATTTCTCAGGTCCTTGACATTGTTCTGTTATGTACAAAAGAGATATAATTTTGTTATTATATGTAAATTGTTATTGCGTTGGGACTGGATAGCTGTTATATATTGTAATAAGTTGGGTTGATAAACAATGAACAAAATGCGATTAGAAGAAGCCATAGAAAGTGGAGATTTAAAGGAAGCAGTAAAGATAATAGAGGATGTGGGTGAAAAGTTAGATCATTCATTCACTCCAATATTATCTAGATATTTGGCAACGACGAATAGTGTATTGCTCAGAAATGTAATTGCCATTACATTAGCTGATCTAGGAGACAGTGGAGCGGTGCTGCCACTTATCGACTTGTTAATAAATCCAAAGACCAAGGGGAATAGAGGAACACTTGATAAGTAACGTGCAAGATAAAATTACTAAAGCTCAAAAGGAACTATGTAGACAAATGATAAGAAGGAAGCTAACTGATCATAAAAACAAATGTAAGCGTGACTTTTTGCTAGAATCTTTAGAACTTTTTACATGATTTTATATTCCTAAAATGCTATATTCCTTAAAATTATTGTGAGGAGATATGATATGAAATATAGATTTGCTGTCATGGATGATGAAAGTGGGCTCACAGTTGGTTTTTGTCGAGATGTGGTTGGATTAACGGGTGATATCATGGTCGAAACGTATGAAAAGGTCATGTTTGAACAATTTGTCTTTAATGAGGAATTCATAAGAAACATAGCAAAGACAAAACAATCTATATCCAACTTGTACATTGCTATTTTAGATGATGAAGAAAAAGTGATTGGAAGCTATTATTTTCATTTACCTGAATCCTACATAATCCATAAACAAAATTATAATAAACAAAATTTCCATCTGGAGTTAACAGGCATGTTTGAAACGAAACCCTCCTCTGTAGAATTAAGATTATGGGAGTTTTTAAAGGGAACCCAGCCGCATGAAAATAATATATGGCATACCTTCTCTAAAGAAGAGCGATCCGGATGGCTAAACGTGACTAGAATATATTCTGCATCTAATCATTTTGCCAGACCGGATAAACGAGGAGAAGTCTATACTTTAGAGGGCGAATACATATCTGATTTTACAACATTTTTTATAGCACTTGGTGAAGCGATTAATGGGCCGGGAGGGTACTTTGGATTTAGCTTGGACAGTATATCGGACTGTCTCTGTGGAGGTTTTGGGGCAGTAGGACCGTTCACGATCGATTGGAAAAATGCACATTATTTCTTGGAAAGATTTGAGGAAGAATGGGACCAAGAAAAGAGATGTTATGAATTTTCACCACAGCAATATTTTAAGGAACTCTTAACGATTTTAGAATCAGGTGGTGTTATCATGAATTTTTCTTCGGATAAGATCGGAAAGCAAGAAGGAAATTTTTGAAATGGAACATAAATTATTGCATCCACCTTTTACATAGGAGGAAAATGTATTTGAAGTTTGTGTATGGCTATTTTAGCAAACGTATCAGTTGCTGACTAATAAATATGAGCGGATTGTGAGTGAAGCTGATCAATTCTTGCACCACAGCTCCAGCAGGCGTGCTAAAACCCCAATCAGCTTCGAAAAATATTTTTTTCTGCTGCTCTGATGCAGGTGGCTGAGGTTCTTCCAAGCCATATTGCTCTGCTAGTCTCTCTTTCGTTTTTTGATCTATGACAAGGTCATCCTGTGCAAAGGTATAGCCCATAGGAATGCTTAATTGTACTAAAAAAAGTAGTAGTGCTGCGGAAATGATTATTTTTTTGCTCTGCATGGTTAGCTCCTGTGATCTCAGATTTTAGTCTATACTTTTTGCGTCACTCACACTAAATTATGCCTTTACAGGCTTTTATGACCAGATTATAATGGTAAATAACAGCAACGGTTTACATACACTGGTTCATCGGGGTATAGCGCAGCCAGGTAGCGCGCACCCTTGGGGTGGGTGAGGTCGTGGGTTCGAATCCCGCTACTCCGATTATAATCCAAATGTCCTGCGGGTGCGGATCGTGCGCCAGCAGGACATTTTTTTATATATTACATCTATCCTATCGCTTTTTGTCGCTACTGGCTTTTGACGACCTAGTCGTATGTACGAATGTATGTACTTGTGAGGCATTGAAGGGAGATAGGATGGAGCCACCTCTGCTTCTGCACGGGATTGGAGGCAAAAGTGACAAATCAACAATCCCTTCAATGCTACTATCTGTAAACTTTTTGCAATTGCCTATAAAGATTCCTGAAGGGCCTTAGAAGAAGTGCTGTAATCAGCATAACGGGGAAGCACAATAGTGTAGTATATTCCTACAAAAACGGTACAGACCCCAACTAATAAAAACAAGAGCTCAATTGAAATAAATGAA
>NZ_JCAJRU010000242.1:0-7158 GCF_059447605.1 Paenibacillus sp. N119s
AGGTTCTGACTGATCCTGAGCATTCGGTTCATTGTGCATGGACTCAGTTTTTTTCTTACGGAATAATTTAGCAAAAAACTTACCTATCACACCAAACACACCTGCACAAGCCGCACCAATGAGTACGAGCACCTTAATTCCTGCGCCCTTAAAAAAAGCAATGATTAATGCCAACAAGCCTACCTTTTTAGCTACTGCCAAGCCGGCTCCTCCCAAGATCAGTCCAGTCAGACCATACTCAGAAATTTTGTCGGTTGAAGCATTAAAATCCTCGTATCGCTCCCCTGATTTGACGGTCAGCTTGGGTAGTATGCTATCATTCAAAAACTTCTTATCCGCATCCAAATGCGCAGGATCGGATACTAATATGGCAGAGATATAACCCTGACGAGTGAGCACACGAACGTTATAATTGATCAGCTTTTCCTTGTTCCCATCTTCGGCCAACATAGACCAGGTCAGATTATGGGTCGCTTCATTATAAAAAGGCTCCACATCCCAGCCCTTAACATACAGGCGATCACTTTCGGCTTTTTCCTTGTTACTCTCTTCTGTACCTTTTTTATAACTATCTAGAATGGCATCTGCGTCGATGTCTTCTTTTTCATCATCCTTGATGTGTCCAAGTTCATAGTATTCAAAAATAACTTCCCAATTTTGATTTTCATCCTTCGGAAATATACTTCCAATCTCCTTGCCAGATGGTTTCTCGTGATTCATCTCACTTACTTTTGCTGTGTTAGCCGCATCCAAGAAAAGAAGAGATGAGTCCAGATCGACCGTAGCCATTTTTCCCAGGTCTACCTTTCGGCCACCCTCAATCCATTTTAACTGTTCACTGGACGAAGCCCACGCATGACCCCCACTGAGTAACACCAGACTAAGCGCTAACAGCGCTCCTAAAATCGTTTGGCCCCATCTCATTTTGTTGTTGCATCTGTTATCTAGTCTCTTGTTCAAAACTCATTACCCCTTTTTAAATTCCAATATCTCCCGTGTCCCCAACCATATTATCCACTGTATTACATTTTGTCAATTCACAGTAGCAAAGGGAGTTTCTGAGACTTAATACTCATTTTTATACATATGTATGCAAATCTTCTAATCTAATCGAACTGATTTTACAAGGCGTGGATGGGCGATATGAAAAGATTCATAATGGACAAGCATAATTGCGCAATGGCACTACTTATCCGTTACAGTGTCCTTTTTTATAGGCTCCTAAAAGGGATTATTCCTTGATACGACAACCCCGTTGATTTCAAGCTTAATCTCGAACACATTCATCTAGCATAAAAAATGTCGAATTTCAGCAGATTAAGGTATGTATACTTCACCAAACAAGCGACTATAGTCTTAGTGACTTTCTTCCTGTTTTTAAACATATGTCATCTTTTTTATTTAAAAGAATGTATAGGCTTTCAAAGGGGATAATTATTAGAAATAGGGAATTATAAATAGACAGCCCCTAAGGGGTTCTTAGACGCAAGATTGTCCTATTGCCGCATTAGGGGCTTACTGACTGAATTTTAAGACTAATCTGGTTTGAATAAAAATAAAATTTATAAACTCACTAAACTGAAAAATAAAGATTGACTTACATTAGAATAAGCATTTGAAATTTATCTATTAAAACTGAATTCATTTATTACCTATTTGACTTGTAAAAACACTATAATTCATTCCTTACAAATTACCTTTAGCTCTTTACTCTCACATAAATTATTCATAGCTTCATATACATTATTTCCAAATATAATAGTCGTCTATGATACCGTATACTTTTCCCATCTTAGACATAAACATAGTTGCATTACCGTCATATGCCAATCCGATTAGAACTAGCTCTTCTCCAATTATCTTTTCGTACCTGCTATAGTGTTTCCTTTCGATTCCTTCCCTTAAAAATTCAGGGTCTATCTGAAAGTCATCTGATTCATCACTAGGCACTGAATACTTTAGCCCTCCGAAATGTTCAAATGCCTTTTTAGCAGGATAAAATACTTCAAATTCTCTTTTTTCTAAGAAGTTTATTGTTGAGCCGATCTCTATTTTTCTTACGGGATACCAACCAGCATCCTTTAAAATATTAATAGTTCTTGTGGAAAAAATCATTCTGTGCGTACAACTCAATTCGTAACTAATTGGATTATATCCTTTATACAAGGTTAAGTGGCTCATTGAGCACCGCATAACCTTTCTCATGTTGCCAAAGTCTTTGATAAATGACTGAACTTTATTATTCTATTTCTTCCGGTTTCCTAAATAAACAAAGAGTGTCTAGTGCCTCCAAAATGTTATCTCCGAACTTAAATAATGAATACCCATTTTTCCCAAATACCTTCCCTGATTTCGAGATAAACATTATTAAATTCCCACGGTATGCCTCTCCAACTATAACAAGCGGCTCTTTCACTCGCGCCTCAAATTCCTCAAAGTCTTCTTTTTCATAGTAATCCCCAACAGCTTCTTCAGGGATAAAATGAAACGTCTCTAAACTTCCATCCGGATGCTTAAATTTATATTCAATTCCACCAAATAGACTTAATGCTTCAATAACTGGATTGAATACTTCATATCCCATTGCCTCCAAAAAACTAACTGTCTCGGTTAAATCAAGCTTATTATTTGGATTCCATCCTGCTTGTAGCAGTATTTCTCTCGTTTCATCTGATATGTTTCGCATGAAGCAACCTCCTATTTATTCAAAAATATTATTCATGAAAATCATTAATGAAATCGAAAAATGTCTTCTGACAGTTTTTACATGGTGGTTTATATTTTCCTTTACCGTTAACAGTACTTATCAGTATATCTTCTATTTTTGAACCTGACCATAAAAGCTGATTGACCGCCTGAATTTCAGCACAATTCTCAACATGCCATAGCTCGAAACTTTCGTCGTCTTTGTACGGATTATTAGGGTCGTTTTTAGCTTTCTTCCTTGTTTCTTTTGCTATGTCAGCTAAGTCAGGATGCAGTTCCGTTACACTTGGATTGAATTGTCCTTCTCTAGCCCCGTTATAGCCAAATGTTATTTTAGTTTTTTTACTACCTACCGTTGTTATGTCTACTGCGGCACTTATTACGTCCGGTTTATATTTTCCGCCACCAAATCCATTTTCATCAAGAGGTTTTTTTATTCCACCGTCCTTAATGAACTGAATATGCTTGTCTAACTGCTCTCTAGCAAAATCTTTAGAATCCTCTATTAGCTTTTGCCTGCTAGCAGCATCACCAGCGCCCTCAACCTTTTTCGCCGCTTTTTCTTCCATTTCCTTCATGACCTTATTGTAATTCTTCTGGACATCCGTCTGCGGAAGTGGTCCGCTGTCTATCTTATTAACGTGCGGAACTGGCGCTCCGTTGGCCGTAGCTAACTTCCCGTGGCTAAGGCCGTCTGCCATTTTACTCAGTTGCTCATTAAATTTCTGACCCAGTTTACTACCAGCCTGCTCCAGCTTGTTTACAGCTTTGCCAAAGCCTGCCCCGACTGCATCTACACCCTTGCTAATCCATTGCGGTGTAACCTTACTGCCTACCTTTTCCGCGAATCCGCCGATCGCCTTGCCTACTTTGGAGTCCAGTACGCCTACGGTGACAAAACCCAAGCCCGCATCTTTCGCTACTGAACCCCAGTTAATCTTTTCACCACTTAGCACCTGACTCGCCAAATTTTCTGCTGCATTTGTCACACCGCCGATCGCTGCTTTTCTTAGCAGTGTTCCTCCTACACCGAGTGGACCAAAAATCGCTCCAGACACTGCCCCGATCCCCGCTTCTCTTAAGCCGGTCAGGGCATAGTCACTAAAGTCACTCACTTCCCCTCGGGCAATATCCGATGCCGCCAAACTGGCTACACCCAAACCTCCCGCCAGCATCGCTCCTCCGGCTACAGCCGCAATGACTACCGTACCCGCTCCAAGCGTAGCTACTGTAACAGCCGCTACTACAGCCACAGCTGCCACGACCGCCAAACCGCCCAATATATTCATCCCCAGCTTTCCCCAGTTAAACGGTTCAGGGGGTGGCGGCGGTGGAGGGGGCTCTCCTTCTTTTGGTTCATCATCAAATGGAGGATACGTGGTTCGGTCGCTGCCATCAGCCCAGACGTTTCCTCCTAACACGTGGTATTCGTTCTCTACCGAAACCCCCGTGCTTCCTCCCGTCTGGTACGCCATGACCTGGGTCGTTCCATTAATAATGATTTTCTTAGGCGTATTTAGAATAATTTCCTGCTCTGCTTCTAACGTCAGCTTTTTGGGACTAGTAATTTCAATGCCAACAGCATCATCCAGACTCATCTGCAATGCCCCACCCGGATCACCCATGATATGGATGCGATCCGGTGCCAATTTCAGCTCACTACCATGCTCTGTACCAAAATATCGATCATTGGGATTACTCGTCTTAGCACAACTGTCACCATTTGTACGAACCGCACCCAAAATCATTGCTCTGGAACCAGATGCATCCGGAAAATACAGGCTCGCCTGTGTCCCCACCTTCGGCATGCTATACATCGCGCTACCTGTTGGGGGAGCAAACGGGTACCAATGCGGCTCGGATACCCCATCGTCCTTATCAATCGCCAGCCGCAGCTTTACTTCCTCTCCCCGAACCGCGAGAACCTCTCCTTCCAGTGAAATCCCGATCACTTTGGGATTAGGGATGAAATCACTGCGTATACCCTCCGCGCGAGCCAACACATAACTGAATAGCAAATGCCCCTTTTCCATTCGGCTCCACAATTCAGTTACAATCATCGTTTTCTGACGAAATTGCACTTTATCTCCAAGAGCATACCGCTCACCGCTTTCAATCTGGTATTTGAAAAAGTCGGTATCGTGTAGCCCGGCTGACGTCCCGCCTGCCCGCTGATAGCCCCTTAAATCTTTACTCGCCGTATAAGGCGTATCCTGCCGAATCGTTCGCTGTGTGCCAGCAGGCATTCCGAAATACAGCTTCGGCGATGCGGACTCCCATATGTCGCTGACCACCACTGTATGTAAGCGGCTTGCCATCCGTTTCATAAGCTCCCAATCGGTTTCATCATATTGTAAAATGGCTTCGTCTACCGACTGCTCTCCGGTCTGGTATAGGACATCACTTTGCTCATAGCCTTGAGCAAGCTTATTTATTAATTGTTTATATGTTTGTTTTTCTTCAGGGAAAGACCGCTTTCTTTTGACAATATCCAATTCAAACGAAGCGCTGATTCCTTCCAATGTAAGTGTATATACTCCATTACAGTTCTCAACTTCCACCTTATGGACGATACCCTTAAACAAGCTGATTTCCTCTTGTCCATCCTGCGCATACACATGTAGCTGGTCCTCTGAGGTCGCGTCCAGCGCAGCTGTGACATGGCTAGACTCTTCGCATATGCCTGTGAGTGTAATTCGCCCATGTTCACCGGGCTTCCATTCAATTCGAACATCCTTTAAAACCTGAATAGGGTAAGGAGAATCTATTCGAATCTGATCATATCCTATCATGTTTTCAAACCTCCCTTCCAGCTACTCCTCCTGCTGGCCATTCGTATGAAATTCGATAAATCCATGATATAAACAAGTCTGAAAAGAGGAGGTCGTCAAGGCTGGTAGCCCTTCCACCTTGGTCTGTTCTTTTGTATTTTTCCATATATCCGTCAGCATCGGCAGACATGGCTTTCCTGAGATCGTGGAACCATCTTCTGCGATCAGGTATATAGTCTCGGTACTTGGCTGTTCCGGACTACTGCAAATTCCAAAATGAGGGACATTTTCTGGAGAATAGTCGCCTTCATTCATCATGGGTTTACCATTAACATATGCCCCGTGGCTGTTCGGCAAATTGATCTTCCGAGGATGAGTCCCACATGTACAACGCATACAGGCTCCCCGTACCACATAATACTCATTACCTGACATGTTCTTTTCCCTCCCTATTTCACCCGGACTTGTTCCAATGAGATTCCGGTAAAATCACGCCGCAATATGCTTTCCGCCACGTCTAGACGGACGACGATCAACGGGGCAGCACTCTCCTGAACTCTAAATATCTTGTGCCCTCGAATAGCATCTGCGTGTAATACCAGATTTCTAATCACATTTTGATTCACATTCCATTCGCTTTCTGGATGTACAGCTTTCAGCTGCGCTATAAAAGGAATATAGTAATTCTTCTGTATCTTCTGTTCGATCTGTGTAAGTATGGTTAATTTCAAGGGCAGCTCCGGCATATAGGCTTGGATAAGGCGTTTTAAAGCATCTGAAAAGAGAGGAATAGGCCCTTCTAAATAATCAATAAAAATACTTTCTGCATCCGCCTTCACATGGAACATCAATGGTTTGACAATATCCTCGGGCCGTAAATCATACAGTTTCCAAGGATCAATCGTTTCTCTCACCTTGAGTAGCGCAGGAACATTGGTATACCGCACGTCCTGCTTTAAGAGGAAATAATCCATGAAGGTCCCCCCTCTCGCTTCTCGGCTCCCCCATCACTCGTAAACCGGCATAATATTTTGCTATCATCGCGAAACTCTCCAGCAAATATCGTGCATACCTCAGCTTTCGGCATCCTTGCTAACGAAGGGGAAACAACAAAGACTGGCATCTGACTTTTTAAAAACTCAACAGTAAGCAGATGGTATTTGACCGCCTCAATTTGTTGAATTTGTTCAATGTCCATCGTAGTGATCTTACGAGCATAATTTGATTTAAGTTGTTCCAGTTTAGCTATGCGGTTGAACAAAGGCTGGAAAATAAAGTCTGCCGACCATTCGACAGCGCATTCAGCCTCATCCAGAAACCAATTCTCATCATAGGCATCAATACGGTAAATCGCTCTGTTTTTCATAACACGGGTTCTGAGCAAAGAGATATAAATATATCGAATCTTCCCTTTTCGACCTTGTTCATGCTGTACGGTAGCAAGCTGGCATAACGACTCTAAAGCTGCTATAAGCTCATCTTCAATGGCTTGCTGGCGTGACAGAAAGTTGTTTTCAATAAGGGCCAAATCCTGTATCCATTCCGTGAATACGTGCTTTTCCAGTAAATCTTGCAATGCAGCATCCCGATCCATGAGCTTCATTCAATGTTCACCTTACCCCCGGTTAATCTCACATCGTCCATGATGTCGAGTTTGGCTCCAGATTGAATGAAACTTACG
>NZ_JCAJRU010000243.1:0-7158 GCF_059447605.1 Paenibacillus sp. N119s
TGATACCACGGGGATGATTAACCTCTGTATTCCGCACGTGGTATTGGAACCTATTATGGCCAGACTGTCCACGCACCAGTGGTTTACATCCGAAAAGAAATCAAGGGCGCCTGAAGAGATCGACGCCTTGAGATTACGGGTCACCAAAGCAGAGCTCCCTATTATTGCGGAGTTGGGTGAATCCCGGATAAATGTAGCCGAGTTTTTGGGCCTTTCGGTAGGAGATGTCATTTCATTGAACAAGCCTGTCAAAGAAGGATTATCCATCCGGGTAGGCGAGAAATTGAAGTTTATGGGAAGTCCCGGCATGGTAAGAGATCGTGTTGCCGTACAAATTGATGAAATTGTCAACGAAGGAGTTGAAGAAATTGACGAGTAAAGACTATTTGTCCCAGGAGGAAATTGATGCCTTGCTGAAACAGTCTGAAGCGGGGACGGATTCTACTCCCGCAGGCAAGACCGTTGACGATTTTCTGACTTCTCTGGAGCAGGATGCTCTCGGAGAAATCGGTAATATAACGTTCGGCAGCGCAGCTACGGCTCTTTCCACACTGCTCGGTCAAAAGGTGGATATTACGACACCTAAGGTTTCAATTATTACACGTTCTGAATTTGAAACTGCATTTCCAAAGCCGCACGTAGCCGTGCATGTGAATTACGTCGATGGATTTGAAGGCATTAACTCGCTTGTAATTAAAAAGCGTGATGCGCAGGTTATAGCAGATTTAATGCTTGGTGGTGGAGGAAACCCGGCAGATGAAGAATTGAATGAAATTCACATCAGTGCTGTGCAGGAAGCGATGAACCAAATGATGGGATCATCTGCGACCTCCATGTCTACCATGTTTAATCGTTTTGTTAATATCTCTCCACCGGGAATTGATATATTGGACCCTCTGCACGGTGATGGAGTATCCAGCCTGCCGGATGAAGAGACGTTGATTACTGTATCCTTCCGGTTATTGATTGGAGATCTGATCGATTCTACATTGATGCAACTGTTACCTGTTAATTTCGCCAAAAAAATGGTAAGCATCTTAATGAATGGCGGAGAGGATGACGAGCAACCGCAAGCGTCCGCACAGCAGGCAGCTGCAACGGCTGCTCCCGAAGCGGCGAAACAAGCTAGCACTCCGCAGCCGCCGTCTGCACCAGCCTACCAACAGCCGCCTGCAGCCGCGCAGGCGCCGCAAGATGCAGGCTATGGACAACAACCGCCAATGTATCCTCAAGATCCGGGATACGGGCAGCAGGGCGCTCCAGGGTATGGAACGCCGGGTTATGGAATGCCAGCAGGTGTACCGCCGCAAGCGCCTTATGGAACGCCTCATCATTACGGGGCTGTACCGCCGGGACGTAATGTAAATGTGCAGCCTGTACAATTCTCTAACTTGCAGTCTGGTGGATTTCCGCAGGTGGATGAAAACAATTTAAATTTATTGATGGACATTCCCCTTAGAGTCACCGTAGAATTAGGAAGGACCCAAAAGCAAATTAAAGATATTCTGGAGCTCTCACAAGGTTCAATTATTGAATTGGACAAGCTTGCCGGGGAGCCGGTAGACATTATGGTTAACAACAAACTGATTGCCAAGGGCGAGGTTGTCGTAATCGACGAGAACTTTGGCGTGCGTGTAACGGATATTGTGAGCCAATGGGACCGGATTCAAAAATTACAATAAAAGGATAATTTAGGGAGGATTTATTTCAGATGGCAAACCGTATTTTGATCGTGGACGATGCTGCATTTATGAGAATGATGATTCGGGACATCCTGTCCAAAAATGGATTTGAAGTAGTAGGAGAGGCCCAGGATGGATCACAGGCCATTGAAAAATTCAAGGAGCTTCGTCCGGACCTGATTACGATGGATATCACAATGCCTGAAATGGACGGCATTGCCGCTCTGAAGGAAATCAAACAAATTGACCCGAATGCGAAGGTTATCATGTGTTCCGCGATGGGGCAGCAAGCTATGGTTATTGATGCCATTCAAGCTGGAGCAAAAGACTTTATCGTTAAACCATTCCAATCGGATCGGGTTATCGAAGCCATCAACAAAACACTGGGTGTGTAAGGCGCATTCAGTATGGATACACAACAGGGTGCCTCTGACGCTTTGAGTACATCCAGCAATATAGGAAACATTGCCTGGGTCCTTTTCGTGCTAATCTTTATCATCGTACTGATCGTGTACTTGATACGGTTTTTGAGTAAAAGAAATCAGAGCTGGTTCAGCAACCGCTCCGTTCGCATACTGGGAGGCGTGGGGCTTGGCCCCAATAAATCCCTTCAGCTTGTTGAAGTTGGTAGCAGTGTGTACCTCATTGGTGTGGGAGAAGATATCCGGCTTGTTGACAAAGTGTCCGATCCTGAAGAAGTGGAGCAAATTTTGGCCGCACTGGAGCAGGAAGCTTCCCTGCAGCGCGGCCCAATTGCCCCGCTATTCGCTAAAATTGCGGATAAGCTTCGCCGGAACAACGCGGCACAGCAGCAGCAACCTGAAGAGGAGACATCTTTTCATGAAATGTTTGAATCCAAGCTTCGGCAGATGCCGAACCGCAAAGACAAACTTGAAAAGCTGCGCAATGAGGAGAATACTACAGATCGGTCGGGAGATTCATGAGAAAAAAGATTATACTAGCATGTTTGCTGCTTGTCTTGTTCAGCTTTATTTCGGTGACGGCGGCCTCTGCGGAACCGATTCCGAACATTGATATTCAAGTCGGCAATTCGGACAAAGGACAGCCCGGTGCCACCTCGCTGTCTATTATTTTACTTATTACTGTCATTAGTGTAGCGCCTGCATTGCTGGTACTGATGACAAGTTTTACGCGTATCGTGATTGTACTTGGCTTTGTGAGAACTTCACTGGGAACTCAGCAGATGCCGCCCAATCAGGTGCTTGTTGGACTGGCCTTGTTTCTCACCTTATTTATTATGGCACCGACCTTCTCAGCTATGAACGAAACTGCGCTTCAGCCGTATCTCAAGGGGGATATAACACAGTCTCAGGCACTGGATAAGGCATCGGTACCAATGAAAACTTTTATGTTCTCTCATACACGTGAGAAGGATCTACTGCTTTTTATGAAATACACCAAGATGGAAAAACCAAAGAATTATCAAGATATTCCTTTAACGGTGATGGTTCCGGCTTATGCAATCAGCGAGTTGAAAACGGCATTTCAGATGGGCTTTATGGTTTTCATACCCTTTTTAGTTATAGACATAGTAGTGTCCAGTACACTTATGGCTATGGGGATGATGATGCTACCGCCGGTAATGATTTCGCTTCCTTTCAAAATACTGCTTTTCGTACTTGTAGATGGTTGGTATTTGGTCGTCAAATCGTTACTACTAAGTTTTAATACATGAATACTTTCTGCAAGGACAGCAATCAAGGAGGACGGCAATGACTTCGGAGTTTATTATATCCCTGGCTGGGCAAGCGGTGTACATTGTACTCAAGGTGAGTGCTCCGATGCTGATTTTGGGACTAGTCGTGGGTTTGATCATCAGTATTTTTCAAGCGACAACTCAGATTCAGGAGCAGACACTGGCCTTTGTTCCGAAGATTGTCGCCGTATTGCTGGCATTGCTATTGTTTGGGCCTTGGATATTGACCACATTAGTAGACTTTACGTATAACATTCTGGACAATTTGTACAAATATATAGGTTAGGCTGAAAGTTATGAACATATTGTTGCAGAGTTTTCCTGTTTTTTTGCTGATTTTTTGTCGGATTACCTCGTTTTTTGTAGTAGCGCCTATTTTTTCAACCCGAGGGGTACCTAATATCTTTAAGGTCGGGATTTCAGGTTTTCTAGCTTTGGTCGTGTACCTTACTTATGGTACGCATCAACAGGTGCCAACGGATGTAGCGTATGTGCTGTTAGTAGGCCGTGAGGTGCTAATTGGGTTGTTGCTGGGGTTTACTGCATATCTGTTCATGACAGCGATCCAAACCGCAGGTTCATTTATAGACCTACAGGTGGGGTTCGGAATGGCCAGTGTATTTGATCCAATGACAGGGGCCTCAACGCCTCTAACGGGTAATTTCAAATTCGCTATAGCTACTTTGTTCTTTTTGAGCATCAACGGGCACCATCATCTGCTAAATGCTATCTTATACAGTTATGATTGGATACCGCTGACAAATGATTTTTTTATAAAGCTGTATGGTGGCAGTGTAACTGAATTCCTGGTACGTTCCTTTGCGGAATCTTTTATGCTGGCCTTTCAAATTGCTGCTCCCATTGTAGTAGCTACCTTTTTAACGGATGTGGGACTTGGATTTTTAGCTAAAACAGCACCGCAATTTAATATTTTTGTCATTGGTGTGCCGCTTAAAATTATTGTGGGATTATTCATGTTAATGCTTCTCATGCCAGGTTTTGCTTTTATATTCGAAAGATTGTTTTCTGTGATGTTCGAATCCATGCGCAACTTGTTGGATATTATGGGTAATCGTCCTTAATGTCTGGTCTGGAGGAACGTAGTTTGTCATTTAAATATGCTATGAACCTGCAGTTGTTCTCAGGGGAAAAAACGGAAAAAGCTACACCCAAAAAGAAACAGGATGCAAGACAAAAAGGGCAGGTTGCCAAGAGCATGGAGTTGCCCGCTGCTGGTGTCCTGCTGGTTACGTTTTTTTGCCTCATGATTTTCGGCGGGTATTTTAAGGATCATGCGGTCCGCTTGTTTCGGGATATTTTTATGAATCGCCTTTCTATGGAAGTAACACCGAATACAACGCTACTGATGATGGGTGAGTATGGTGTACAAATCTTGATTATGCTGGCTCCCATTTTTGTGGGTGCTATTGTCATCGGGATCGCAGCGAATTACATGCAAATCGGTTTTTTATTAACCGGTGAGGGCATTACACCCAAGTTTAGCAAGATTGACCCGATTAAAGGCTTTAAAAACATTTTTTCCATGAGGTCATTGGTTGAATTCCTAAAATCTGTTTTAAAAATGACCGTAATTGGCTATCTGGTGTACAGCGTACTTTGGAAAACAAAGGCTGACCTCCCCAAACTAGCTGAGATGTCCGGCGACCAGATGTTGAGTTTCACAGCTTCATTAACAATGGAACTAGGACTCAAAATTGGTGTGGTGCTGTTCATTTTAGCGATATTGGATTATATGTATCAACGTTTTGAGCACGAGAAAAATCTGAAAATGTCCAAACAGGACATTAAGGATGAATACAAAAAAATGGAGGGTGACCCGCTGATCAAAGGGAAAATCCGCGAGCGCCAGCGCCGTATGGCTATGCAGCGTATGATGCAGGAGGTTCCTAATGCAGATGTCATCATCACCAACCCTACGCACTTTGCTGTGGCTTTGAAATATGATGGTTCGGAGATGGAAGCGCCGCAGATTATTGCGAAAGGACAAGACTATGTCGCGCTCCGAATTAAGGAAATTGCCAAGCAAAACGGCGTTATTACGATGGAAAACAAGCCGCTAGCGCGGGCGCTGTTTCAAAGAGCCGAAATCGGGGATGCGATACCAGCTGATCTTTTTCAGGCTGTTGCCGAAGTGCTGGCGTATGTATATAAATTAAAAGGTAAAGTGAAATAAAGGGATCGGAGGCCAAGAGACCCGTGAAAATAAAAGAAATAACCGTCCTTGCAGGCGTCATCGGTATCGTTCTTATGATGATTCTCCCGATCCCTTCATGGCTGCTGGATGTTCTACTCGTCATTAATATTTCTATTGCTTTAATGATTTTGCTCGTATCAATGAATACGAAGGAAGCTTTACAATTCTCTATCTTTCCTTCATTGCTGCTCATTACAACGTTATTTCGTTTGGCGCTCAACATATCTACGACCAAACTTATTTTAGGTGAGGGCCATGCCGGCGAAGTAGTTGCCACGTTTGGTAGCTGGATTGCAGGCGGTCAAATTGCCGTCGGCTTTGTTGTCTTTCTCATTCTAGTGGTCGTACAGTTCATTGTGATCACCAAGGGATCTGAGCGGGTAGCTGAGGTGGGCGCCCGGTTTACATTGGATGCGATGCCAGGTAAACAAATGAGTATTGATGCTGATTTGAATGCAGGTCTGATTAATGAGCAGCAAGCCCGTGAACGACGCAGTAAAATCGAACGAGAAGCGGATTTTTACGGAGCTATGGATGGTGCGAGTAAATTCGTTAAAGGTGATGCGATCGCCAGTATTATCATTTTGATCATTAACCTGGTGGGCGGCTTTATAATTGGTATGGCCGTTCAGGGAAAAGGATTTCAAGAAGCACTGTCTACGTATTCTGTTCTCACAATCGGTGATGGATTGGTCAGCCAGATTCCTGCGTTGCTCATATCCACGGCATCAGGTTTGATTGTTACGCGGGCTACATCGGATGGCAACTTGGCAGAGGATTTAACCGGACAGCTCTTTTCTTATCCAAAATTGATATACATTGTAGCTGCCACCATTGCATTATTGGGCCTTTTCACGCCTATTCATATCATTACAACTCTTCCACTGGCGATTCTATTGTTTTTCGCAGCCCGAAGAATGCAGGGCAATATGGAACGCAAGCAAATAGCTGAAGAACAGTTAGAGGAGGAGCAACAAATCGAAGAGGTGCGTAGTCCGGAAAGTGTTATTAATTTGCTTCAAGTAGATCCCATTGAATTTGAGTTTGGGTACGGGTTGATTCCGTTAGCGGATACACAGCAAGGCGGTGATCTACTGGATCGGATCATTATGATTCGCCGTCAATGCGCCTTAGAGCTCGGGTTGGTTGTGCCAGTCATTCGTATTCGGGACAACATTCAGCTCAAGCCTAACGAATATGTAATTAAAATTAAAGGCAATACGGTAGGCGGCGGAGAGCTGTTGTTGAATCATTATCTGGCTATGAGCCCGGGATACGACGACGATTCTATTACAGGGATTGAAACGACAGAACCTGCCTTCGGCTTGCCTGCGCTCTGGATAGACGAGAACACCAAGGATGTTGCCGAACTGTCAGGTTATACGGTAGTTGACCCACCTTCAGTTGTAGCTACTCATCTAACAGAGACGATCAAGAAACATGCCCATGAGTTGCTTGGCAGACAGGAGACACGCTCGCTGGTTGATAATCTCAAGGAGAATTATCCAGTGCTGGTGGACGACCTTATTCCGTCTGTGCTGGCG
>NZ_JCAJRU010000244.1:0-7110 GCF_059447605.1 Paenibacillus sp. N119s
CCATGCGTATGTCCTGACAATTGAAGATCAAAGGACATTTGCGCCGCCACATCTGCATAGTCCGGCTCATGCATCAACAGCAGCTTGCACATCTCATCAGGCAGTCCGTGGATGGCACGTTTCGGGTTAGGCTTGCCCATGATGTTATCTTCTAACCCGACAATAGCTACACGCTGTCCTGCACGCTCTACAACCGCATGCTCGTTTCTCAGCAGCGTAAACCCGGTTTTCGGATACAACTCCTGAACTCCGGCGGGTAAGCCTCTATAATCATGATTGCCCAGAATAGCAAACTTACCAAGGGTAGCGTGCATGGAAGCCATAACTGGAACAGCAGCCTTCATCGATACGGAATAGTCATCTACAATATCACCTGTAAAACAGAGTAAATCCGGCTCCAGACCTGCGATCCGGTCCGCAAGCTTGCGCAGATCCTGCTCATCCATGTGAAAGCCCAAGTGCACATCGCTGAAATGCACCACCCTCATTCCGTCAAATGCAGACGGAAGACGAGGAAGAGACAAGCTGAAGCGTGTAATCTCCAAATGATTAGGCTCCCATAAGGAAGCATATCCTCCAGCCAAGAGTGCAGTTCCAGCTGTAGCCAGAGCCGCCTTTTTCAAAAAACGGCGGCGGGAAGGATTGGCTGGCTCATTTGAAAAGGAACGCCGCGAAGAACCGGGAGGGCTAGCGGCCTTCTGTTGTGGGCCATCCTGGCTCTCGCGGCGGATTTGCGGCGTCTTCCCCATTTCTTTCCCTCCTTGCGATTTATTCACTTTTTAAAAAAATTCATATTTCAGAAGCATCACCGATGAGTGGACAACCACTGCTCTGCATAGTCAACCAAATCCCGTTGCCTTGCGAAAAAACATGAAGCCTCTCCGATGTTCACCCGTGTGAAAGACGAGGGACAGTCCCGTTCAAAATCAAGTCCCAGCTGCTCAAAATCATCCGAGGTAATATTATAATCCTGAAAAGACACCCACGCTTTGGCCCCATCCACCATCATAGGAGCTTGATGCGTGATGACTTCACGTCCATTGTAGGCTGTTCGATATTCTGCCAAATGCAAGGACGTGTTGCTGTCATGTCCGCAGCCCAGCAGCAGTACATAGGCGTCTGCTTCATACAGCTTGGCCAAGGGTGAATGCTCTCCCAGCCCAAAATCAAGCTCATGCGCTTCCAGCAAGCCTGAAGCAGCAGGTCCACGCGCCGCCAGAGAAACGTGTGGATGCCCGCTGCGCATTGCTCCCGGCAGGCCACGGAACGTTTCTACAATGACGCCCATCCCTCCAGTCACTGTCCAGGCTGGATCATAAGCGGGCATTTCCTCGCGTACCAGTTCCCACCATGACTCATCCAGAGGTGGGTTCATCCAGATGGACGGGTCTGACAAGTCGTGTGACTGTGTCGGCATCACCAGCGTCCCTTCCGGGCCAATCGCTTCGGTTAGTGCAGCAACAATGGCGGAGGCTCCTCCTGGAACAAAGCGTCCAAAGCTGCGCATCGAAGAGTGAACAAGCAATGTCATGCCGCTCCGAACTCCCAGATCCCTTAATCCTTTCAATACATCCGACCTTGTAACAGGTCGTTTCGTTATCGGTTGCACAGTCACCTGTCCAGCCTCCTTTTCTCCAAAAACGATACACAATATCATAATTATACCATAAGTGCTATTCCGCGCTCCTTCTCCATGTTACCCTCCATTGTTTCTAAGCGCAAAAAACAGGCCTTTCTCCGGTTTGGAAAAAAGCCTGTTTGTTACCTCTTGGACTGGTTGTGCTACACTGTCAACCAGCGCTTGAACATATGCTTGGTCGTTTGCTTGTTCATCTCGGCAATAGAAGTTGTCAACGGAATGCCTTTCGGACAAGAGCGTACACAATTTTGTGAGTTCCCGCAGCCCTCCAGCCCGTCGTCCGTCATCAATGCCTCCAGGCGCTCCTCCTGATTCATTTCCCCTGTCGGATGGCTGTTAAACAGGCGAACCTGAGAGATCGCCGCAGGTCCGATAAACGTCGTCTTCTCATTGACATTCGGGCATGCCTCCAGACAGACCCCACAGGTCATACACTTGGATAGCTCATACGCCCACTGACGCTTTTTCTCTGCCATTCTGGGACCAGGCCCCAGATCGTAGGTACCGTCAATCGGAATCCACGCTTTGACCTTCTTGAGCGCGTTAAACATCCGGCTGCGGTCGATGACCAAATCCCGTACGACCGGGAATGTGCTCATCGGCGCAATCGTAATCGGCTGCTCCAGCTTATCGACGAGCGCCGCACAAGCCTGACGCGGCTTGCCGTTAATCACCATGGAGCATGCTCCACATACTTCCTCCAGGCAGTTCGACTCCCAGCACACCGGAGTCGTCTCTTTCCCGTGGCTGTCTACTGGGTTACGCTGAATTTCCATCAGCGCGCTAATCACGTTCATTCCCGGTCGATAGGCCAATTCAAATTCTTCCGTATAGGAACTGGCATTAGGCTCATCCTGACGAGTCACAACAAACTTCACTGTTTTGTTTGATTTCAATGTTTGCTCCGACATCTAGATACACTCCCTTCTGTTATTTGCTTTTGGAATAATCCCGAACACGCGGCTTGATCAGCGAAACGTCCACAGCCTCATACGAAATTTGTGGCCCTTCCGGTGTCCAGTCTGCAATCGTTGTTTTCAGAAAATCCTCATCATTACGGTCCGGGAAATCCGGCTTATAATGAGCCCCACGGCTTTCGTTGCGCAACAGCGCCCCTTTGGTCATGGCCTCGGCCAGCTCCATCATATTCCACAGTTGACGTGTAAACGCCGCGCCCGCATTATTCCAGCGTGAAGCGTCATTAATATTAATGTTGGAATAACGCTCCTTCAGCTCCTTGATCTTGTGGATCGTAGCTTCCAGCTTGTCATTATACCGAACCACGGTCATATTGTTCGTCATCCACTCACCCAGCTCTTTATGAAGAACATAGGCATTTTCTTTTCCGTCCATATGCAAAATACGTTCATACTTCTCTGTCTGCTGATTGACTGCCGCATCAAATACCGAAGAAGCTACATCCTGTGCAGACTTTTTCAAGCCCTTAATGTATTCCACAGCCTTCGGTCCAGCCACCATCCCGCCATAAATGGCCGACAGCAATGAGTTTGCACCCAAGCGATTCGCTCCGTGATACTGGAACTCACATTCACCTGCCGCGAACAGGCCCGGTATATTCGTCATCTGATTATAATCGACCCACATGCCGCCCATTGAATAATGAACAGCCGGGAATATTTTCATTGGGATTTTACGCGGATCGTCACCGACGAATTTTTCATAAATTTCAATAATGCCGCCCAACTTTACATCCAGCTCTTTCGGGTCCTTGTGGGACAGGTCGAGGTAAACCATGTTCTCGCCATTAATCCCCAGCCCCTCATCAACGCATACACTGAATATTTCACGGGTCGCAATATCACGAGGCACCAGATTTCCGTATGCCGGATACTTTTCTTCGAGGAAGTACCAAGGCTTGCCGTCCTTATACGTCCAGATACGACCGCCCTCTCCCCGTGCTGACTCCGACATGAGACGCAGCTTGTCGTCACCAGGTATAGCCGTCGGGTGAATCTGAATAAACTCACCGTTCGCATAGCGCACGCCTTGCTGATACACCGCACCAGCAGCCGTACCGGTATTGATGACAGAATTCGTGGTTTTGCCGAAAATAATCCCGGGACCACCCGATGCCAGAATAACTGCATCCGCCGCAAAAGTCTTCACTTCCATCGTACGCAAATCCTGCGCGCAAATCCCTCGACAGATGCCTTCATCATCCAGTACAGCCTGTAAAAACTCCCAATTTTCGTACTTGGTCACCAAACCAGCAGATTCCCAGCGTCGGACCTGCTCATCGAGAGCGTACAGGAGCTGCTGTCCTGTCGTCGCACCGGCAAAGGCTGTCCGATGATGCTGGGTACCGCCGAAGCGGCGGAAATCCAACAGTCCTTCCGGTGTCCGATTAAACATGACACCCATGCGGTCCATGAGATGGATAATTCCCGGAGCCGCTTCGCACATCGCTTTTACCGGCGGCTGGTTAGCCAGAAAGTCACCGCCATAGACTGAATCATCAAAGTGAATCCAGGGTGAGTCTCCCTCACCTTTGGTATTTACTGCGCCGTTAATGCCGCCTTGAGCACAAACGGAGTGGGATCTTTTGACCGGAACCAGAGAAAATAAATGAACGTGGACTCCCGCCTCTGCCGCCTTGACCGTAGCCATTAGACCCGCCAGACCGCCGCCCACGACAATAATGTTGGATGCTGCCATTTCTGCTCACTCCTTCTTTTCAGGATTTGTACGAAATCCTCTTTTCCAATCCAAAATAAAATCTCAACACGATGTATCAATTAAATGACTCATTTACAGTAGCTGTTTAAAAGGACCGTATTGCACCAAGGCTGTGGCCATCTGCTGGAATTCCGCGCTGCGGAATGCAAACAGAGAAGCAATGAATCCGATCGACACTACCACGAACAGGGTCATACAGATGTAGGAAGATACCTTTTGGGCACGTGGTCCGACGGTAATCCCCCAACTGACCATAAACGCCCATAGACCGTTAGCAAAGTGAAAGGATGCCGAAACGACGCTGATTAAATACAAAATAAAATAGACCGGGTTCGTCACTATGCCGTGCATTACACCGCCCAGCTCCTCATGAGTTACATTACCCAGGGCCACTTGAATGCGTGTGTCGTATACATGCCAGATAATAAATACAAACGTAATGACGCCGGAAATACGCTGGAACAAAAAGCGCCAATTGCGCGAATAGCCAAACCTTTTGACATTCGGGTCAGCCTGATAAGCGATATACAAGCCATAGATTCCATGGAACAGTAATGGCAAGTAGATAAATAATGTTTCTAGCACAATAACCAGTGGCAAACCATTCAGGAAGGCCACGCTGCGATTAAATCCTTCCTTCCCGCCCTCCACCGCTGTGAAGTTTGTCACCAAATGCTCAACAAAAAATAGAGCCAATGGAATGACGCCAAGAAGCGAATGCAGCTTTCTGGAATAAAATCCTCTCATCTAGGTCATGCTCCCTTCTCCCAATAATAGCGTTTTCAATAGTGATATAACATATAAAATGACAGTTCCCGACAGGAAATGTCCAACAAGGTGTCCCTTATAAGGAAAAACAAAAGTGTGAACATCTTGTGTCGCTTTCATGTTACTCCTTTTCGGCTTATAATGGAATTGCAATATACGTATTAATTATTATGTCTTTTTTGCATATAGAGAGGAAGTGGATGATTTGTTTGAGGATTTGAATGCTTTTGCCGTCGTTGTCGAGCAGTCCAGCCTGAATAAAGCCTCCAAACTGCTGAATCTGTCCCAACCTGCCCTGTCCCGTAAAATTGCCAAGCTGGAGGAAGAGCTGGGTGTCCATCTCTTCGATCGCCGCGGCAAACGGCTCGAAATTACATCGACTGGCCGATTTGTATATACTTTCGCGCTGGAGCAGCGGCAACGACAGCTCCGTTTCTTACAAAAGCTCTCCCAGCACAAAAATGAAGCTCAAAGCATGCTTACACTGGGTGCCAGTCTCACGACGCTCCAAACGACGCTGCCGACCCTCGTCGAAGCTTTCATGAGCAAGCATCCTCAGACTGAGCTGAAGCTGCTCACCGGCAAAACGCATGAAATCGTCGCCTTTATACGCGACAAAAAGGCAGACGCCGGTATAGTCGGGTCTGCCATTCATGAAGCCGGACTGCGTTGCATTCCGTTATTTGACGATCATTTGGAGCTAGTCGTTCCCATCGGACATGAATTAACAGCCAAGACGGGAACAGTCTCGATGAAGGATCTGCAAGGATTGCCGATGATTATTTTCTCCAAAGGAACCTGGTATCGCAGCCTGACGGATGATTTGTTCCAGCGCAGCGGCATTATGCCGGATATTCGTATGGAGATTGACTCCTTTGAGGCGATTGTACGCCTGCTTCCCACCTGCAAGGCATCCGCTTTGCTGCCCAAATCCTATTTGCGCAGCGAACTGCTGCGAGATAATGGACTTACTGCATTGTACTTGCCTGATTTGAAGGAGACACGTCGAACGACCTCCCTCATCTACTCAGAAACGGCCGACCTCGGCCCGACAGCACGACGCTGGATTAGCGAGACACGTGCATCGTTTGCAGGCCACCGTATGGTGTAGAGGATCTAAGCCTCTTCATTGACGTTAACGACTTCATCCTCAAAGCGGCCGATATTGTCATTGGAGCCGATAATGACCATAATATCGTCTGCTTTCAGCCGATCCATAGCTGTCGGTGCGATTAAAATACCATTCGCCGTATGAAGCGCCACGATGCTGCAACCAAAGCGGGTACGAGCATTTAATTCTGCTAACGTTTTGCCATTCAAACATGCAGGCACATTGAGTTCCACAATGCTGTATTCCTTGGACAGCTCCAAATAATCGAGCAGATTGGGCGTGACCAGCTGATGCGCTACCCGGATCCCCATATCCCGTTCCGGATAAATGACTCGGTCCACACCAAGCTTCTCTAACGCACGCCCATGCAGCACAGATATGGCTTTGGCTACGACTTTTCTCACACCCAGCTCCTTCAGCAAAATGGCGGTCAGGATGCTTACCTGAATATCATCCCCAATCGCAACAATGCCGCAATCGAAATTACGGATGCCCAGTGATCGCAACGCATCTTCATCTGTGGCGTCCGCTACGACAGTATGTGTCAGGATCTCACTCATACTGTCCACAACATCCTCATTCCGATCAATGCCCAGCACCTCGCATCCCATATCCACCAATTGCAAAGCCAGGCTTGAGCCAAACCGCCCCAAGCCAATGACGACAAACTGCTGCGTTTTCATATCTACTCGAAAACTCCCTTACCCTATAATTATTTTACCTTCTGGATGACGATACAATTCCTTACCCTTTTTTGGTCCCAGGGCATAAGCCAGCGTGAGCGGGCCCAGCCTGCCTGCAAACATCGTCAGAGTAATCACCAGCTTGCCTACGACTGTCAGATCAGGTGTAAGACCCATAGACAGCCCTACCGTACCAAATGCAGACACCGTCT
>NZ_JCAJRU010000245.1:0-7098 GCF_059447605.1 Paenibacillus sp. N119s
CCAGTTTTAAGATAGGGATTAGGAACTCTTGGGTGTAAAAGAAACCGCCCTTTGAAGGAGCAGTCACTCGACTGTGGTCAAATACTTTAAAATCGTCAATGTTTGTTATCCCATATGTTTCACTGTCATATACTAATTCAACTAAATCTTTATAGTCTTGGTTTGATCTAGGGAAGCACAGTACATCGTGAATTGTAGCATGGGAATCCAAGACATAAACATGAGTGTCAGTAACTCTATAATTCATAATATCTCTCCTTATAAAGGTATAAAGATATAATAGTACAACTTATACTGATTTTTGTAGTTATCTATCAAGTTTGTTCAATTATCAGGCGATTCTTTATCTCCAATTAGTTGTACACCTTGCTTCAATAACCACCGTGACAAATTGTTGAGTAGGTCAAAAAAGTCTATACATAATACATGTACTTTCAAGGATGTAGCCGAGTCAATTGACGCAAGGGAATAGGATCAAAGTAAGACAAATTATAATGCATTCATGCTATAAAATGCTGTGTGAAGACAATAAATCCCGTTATTTTGACTTGCAATGTTTAAAGGAGGAATTAGATAGACTAAAAATAATACTCTCGTGGTTTATAAAACAAGCCTGAATAGTTATGATAACTAGCTCAAAGAAAATTTTCCCTTTTGTATACAGTTCTGAAATTCTCTTTAATTTTGATATAAACAATGTGTCGATTCTTGTCGATATAATATCTATTATAAAGAGAACTGAGGAGCGAATATATGAAATTTAACATTCGAACAAAATTGTTATTAGGGTTTCTTGCGGTCATAATCCTGTTGGTTGTGATTAGTGCAGTATCAATCTCAAGAATGAAACAGTTAGGCGATACTTCAATGGAAATTGATAGCCATTGGATGCCAAGTGTGACCATCCTCGGAACACTAAATGGTGATATATCTGATGTAGAGCGGCTTTCATTGAACATTATTGTAGAGCGTGACCCGCAGGAAATGGAAAAGGTTCAGACCGAATATAATAAGGTTTTAAAAAAAGTTGAAGAAGACCGAAAAACATATGAAAAGTTAATTTCTACTCCTAAAGAGCGTGAAATGTATGAGGAATTTTCCAAAAATTACACAGAATATTTGGATAAGTTGCCAGAAGTGATTGCCGCTGGGAGAGCTAATGATTACACTCAATCAAGCATCCTTCACCAAGAATCTTACAAGCTATGGTATAGTTCAAACGATATGATCAGTCAGCTGATTAAGTTGAATGCAGATGGATCAAAACTGACGACGAAAGAAGCTGTTGATAGCTTTATTTCAGGTAGACAGTTAGTTATCGTTTTGAGCATTGCAGCCGTTATACTAGCATTGATCATGGCGATCATTATAGCCCAAATTATTTCTAAGCCTATTTTGCGCATCAGTCGCGCTGCTGAAAGCATTGCCTTCGGTGATCTTACTGGGGAAGCCATTGTAGTGAAGGGCAAGGATGAGATTAGCACGCTAACTCATTCCTTTAATACAATGGTTGAAAACCTACGTCAACTCATTCAGTCTGTAAGCCAGACGACCGAGCTGGTAACCACGTCCTCGGAAGAATTGACAGCCAGCGCAGAGCAAAATAGCCAAGCAACTGCGCAAATCACCGAAACAGTGCAAGAAGTTGCTACAGGGACGGGCAACCAGGTGGATATGGTGACCAAATCATCTCAGGCTATCGAGGAAATGTCCATTGGCGTGGAACAAATTGCAATTCGTGCGCAAAATGTTTTTGCATCAGCACAGGATGCGGCTCACAAATCAGCTGAAGGCAATCAGATGATCCAGCAGGCTGTTGTCCAAATGAATGGTGTGAATGACTCTATGAATAGCCTGGCTAACCTGATGGCCGGATTGGGAGAGCGTTCAGATGAGATCGGGAAGATTATTGATGTCATCACCAACATTTCGAGTCAAACCAATCTTCTCGCGCTGAACGCTGCCATTGAGGCGGCCCGCGCAGGAGAACATGGCAGCGGATTTGCTGTAGTTGCAGGTGAAGTGCGTAAGTTGGCAGAACAATCGGCTCATTCTGCTCAGCAAATTACGGAGCTAGTGGGATTGATACAAAAGGATACCTCGCATGCTATTGAGGCGGTAGCATCCAACGGGCAAGATGTCATGAAAGGTCGGGAAGTTGTGCAGAATGCAGGCGCCTCCTTTGAACTTATTCAGGAAACGGTTAATAAAGTAGCCAGTGAAATTGAAGAAGTCTCTGCTGGATCGGAGCAAATGTCTGCAAGTACCGATGAGATTGTTGGCTTTGTAAAACAAATTTCAGCAATTGCTGAAGAGGCTGCGGCCGGGACACAGCACGTATCTGCTGCAACTCAGGAACAGCTGGCATCGATGGAGGAAATAGCTTCCTCTGCAAGAAACCTGTCCAAAATGGCAGAGGATCTGCAAGGGCAAATTGGTAAATTTAAAGTATAATTTGTATACAGTTTCTATATTTTAGGGGAAAAGCTGCTCTATTGAGAGTGGCTTTTTCCTATTCATTTTAATATATATTGTGATTAATGGATGGTAGTATGACGAGCCTGTAATTGGAAAGATATGATATAATGGTGAGAAACTCTTTGAATAGGAGAGACATCATGGTCAATAAGACTGAACTTAAAGCAAGTGACCTGCGTCAGTTAGCGATAGACAAAATCATAGCTGCACCATTTTTGAATGATTTTAAATATCTGAAAAGTAGAAAAGTTTTGAAAAAAGAAGACAAGGAATTTATATTTGAAATTTGTTTTAGTGCGACCAAATATAGTGCGTTAAAAGTTTACATTATCGTGGAATCAAAAAAAATAAAAAAGAAATATAGTACAGGGGTTTGTTTTCACAGTGAGTTGATTGCTTTGACCAAAAAATATACGGGAAACAGGGATTACCTTGTGTCCACAGAAGCAGAAAGAGAACGAGTGATCCAAGAAATTATTGAAGATATTCACGCTTTCGCGTTGCCCTTTTTCAAGCGCTTTGAACATTTAGAAACACTAGCAGAACAAGTACATAATTCAGGCTTTTTACCGCATCGCAAACGCTTTGATACATTTAATCCATTGACGAAAAGATTCATTGATTTTTATTATCAAGGGGAGTAATGCAACTATAAGAGGAATTTTTGTTCACACCGTCGGGAAGTAAATAAGTATAACCATGAGGAGAAGGATTTCCGTGGAATAGGTATTATCGTTCTAGCGGTATTAACGCTAAAGATTCTAAGCAAAGGCGGGGATGAGAGCATGTGGAAGAGTCTGACTTGGATGATCGTCGGTGCGTTGTTAGTGGTGTTGGGTTGGATTGTTATGGCATGGCGTGGACGTAGCAATAAACAAGCGAATGAACATCGGAGCAGTAATATCGTTGAATTTCGTCCTCGTAAGCCCGCCCGACGATCCCGCTCTGGAAATGAAATGAAGTCTAAAGTGTCTTCTGGTCTACGCCCGAATACAAAAGCAACAGATATCCAGGCCCAAGCTGGATTTGAACTGTCTGACTCTATCCAGAGAACAGGCAAGCAAAAATGCTCCTTTTGTAAAAAAGAAGATAAATTAACCTTTTATGCCGATGATAATGGTTCGCTGTATGGGGTATGCAAAGAATGTAAGCACAAGGCGGAAAGGCAGGATATGCTGCCACTTTAGTCTATTTAAACTATTGAAAGATCATCATATAATTAATAATAGCTCCTAACCGTATGTAAGTAATTGGTTAGGAGCTTCTTGACGTGTTTTATCCCGGAGCCCATTTTGCTTACTAGTCGCAGTTCACTTTATGAGGAGGTATAAAGCATTTACGACAACGAGGCTCATAAGCCTCAGAGTCACCGATCATCACGATAGGTCCTACTGTAGAAGGTCTCCCATTGACCATACGTTGCGTAAATACTGCTTCCGAGCTGCCACATACAGCGCAGAAAGAAGTCAGCTTCTCGATGTCATCCGCCATAGCGAGCAGACCGCCGATATAACCGAACTCCTTGCCTCGGTAATCCAGATTTAGCCCATCTGCAATGACATGCTTTCGGCAATAAGCTAACTCTTGTATAAGCGCCATAATATGCCGGCTGAAAAACTGGACTTCGTCAAAGGCAACCACATCGGCATCTTTTGTTTCTTGCAAAATACGCTGAACAAGCTCATCCGTGAGTTTTCTTGGAATAGAAATAGCGGGCAGCCGATATCCGATCCGGCTTACAATTTCATCCTCGGAATAACGGTTATCTTCAGCAGGTTTGTAGGCAACCACCTTGCGATGCCCGTATTGGATTAGTTTTTGACAACGGCGAATCAATTCGCCGGATTTTTCGCTGAACATGGGGCCTGTAATAATTGTAATCCGTCCTGTAGGCAAAGCGAATTCCCCTCTCTGTAACATGTACATCACACTGCAAATTTCTTCATCTCCGAAAGAAAACGCCATTATAGATTACCATAACGGGCCACATACAGACTAGAGAAAATATATTGTTTTTCGACATGTTATTGTATGTTTATTCTTCAAATGTAATGGTGGTCGTCATTGCTCTGCCGCCGCGGGCGTGATATGGTGAAGCGTAGTGGAATGAAGGGAAGAGTGAAAGGCATGGACGAAAAAAACACGGATTATAGTGCGAAAAAAAGAGTATTACTGGAACAAGGACTGGTTAGCCCGCAAGCGCTGGAGCTAATCATTGAGCTGGAGACAGAGCTTGATTTTTTAAGCAAGCAAAATGAATCTTTTCGCAAGGCATTGCGAGCCAAATCAGCACAAAGTCCAAGAATGTCTACCAAATTACGAGACGCGCTGTATGAATGATAGGGTGAGATATCTGGATGGGACTAGTTGATTGGTAGCTCATGCTTAAACGTTATATTTTGTACAGTGAAATAAAGAGAGTACAATAAGCTATATATAATCAATGTTAATGGAGGAGAAACATGACTATACATTGTGATGTCGCTATTTTGGGTGGAGGAACTGGAGGGTATGTAGCAGCCATTCGCGCAGCCCAGTTCGGCAAAGAAGTGGTTATCATCGAAAAGGACAAGCTCGGCGGAACCTGTCTGCACCGTGGTTGTATTCCGAGCAAGGCTTTGCTGCGCAGTGCGGAAGTATATGCAACGATTAAAGAAAGTGCGCAATATGGAATCGAGACATCGGGAGCAGAGCTTGTATTTCCTAAAGTTCAGGAGCGTAAGGAAGCCGTAGTGGAGCAATTGCACCAGGGCGTTCAATTTTTGATGCGTAAAAATAAAATTACGGTGCTGAGTGGTAAGGGGCGTGTGATTGGACCGTCTATATTTTCTCCTAAAAGTGGAGCCGTGGCTGTGGAACTAGAAGATGGTGAGATGGAAACGGTTGTCCCTGCACATCTCATTATTGCAACAGGATCACGTCCGCGTGTGCTGCCTGGACTAGAGCCGGATGGCGAATTTATTCTGAGCAGCGACGAAGCATTGACTATGGAGAAGCTGCCAGCCTCCCTGATTATCGTCGGTGGTGGTGTCATTGGCGTGGAATGGGCTTCCATGCTAAATGATTTTGGCGTGGAGGTTACGGTGGTTGAGGCAGCGAATCGGCTTATTCCTACGGAGGACGAGGACGTTTCGCGTGAAATGCAACGCTTGTTAGCCAAGCGCGGTGTCAAGGTGCTGACGGGAGCGCAAGTGTTGGCTGAAACCTACGGCAAGGACGAGGAAGGCGTACAGATTGACGTGCAAAAAGGGGACGAAACCGAAACCCTCAGTGCATCCAAACTGCTCATTTCAGTAGGTCGTCAGGCGAATGTAGAAAATATCGGGCTGGAAAATACCGATATCCGCGTCGAGCGTGGCTTTATCTCGGTTAATGAGCATTTGCAGACGAATGAGCCACATATCTACGCCATCGGGGATTGCATCGGCGGCTTACAACTGGCCCATGCGGCGAGTCATGAAGGTTTGCAGGCAGTTCATCATTTGGCGGGCGAAGAGTTTCACAGTGTACCCAACTATATGATTCCGCGCTGTATTTACACACGTCCAGAAGCCGCAAGCGTCGGCTTGACGGAGCAAGAAGCCCGTGAACGTGGACATCAGGTGAAGACAGGAAAGTTCCCTTTTCAAGCGATTGGAAAATCGCTTGTATACGGCAGTCGGGACGGCTTCGTCAAAGTGGTGGCTGACCAGGAAACCAATGATATTCTCGGTGTACATATGGTCGGTACACATGTGACGGACCTGATCAGCGAGGCCGCTCTTGCGCAGTTGCTGGATGCTACGCCGTGGGAAGTCGGACAGTTAATTCATCCGCATCCAACGTTGTCGGAGATTTTGGGAGAAGCGATGCTGGCTGTTGATGGACAAGCGATAGGCATATAAACGTTTCACATAAATCGGTGCTTTTCTTTTTGGGGAGAAAAGGATTATAATGGGGTTAGCTAGAGTTTAGTACCAGGTTTTAAGACGAGATGGTACTAGATGCTGGAAGTAGGATGTTTGATATTTAAGGAGGTGCCTCAATGAGTTCTAAAGGCGCTGTAGACGCTGGCTTCAGACATGAACAGCTGGGACTTACTCACGGACAAGTTATTGATATGTACAGATATATGTTGCTCGCAAGAAGATTTGACGAGCGCAACATGCTCCTGCAACGGGCAGGAAAAATTAATTTCCACGTTTCCGGTATTGGACAGGAAGCGGCACAAGTAGGTGCGGCTTTCGCTCTGGACCGGGAAAAGGACTATTTCCTCCCCTATTACCGGGATTACGGATTCGTGCTTGCAGTTGGCATGACCCCGCGCGAATTGATGCTGTCGGCATTTGCCAAGGCAGATGACCCCAATAGTGGAGGTCGTCAGATGCCGGGGCATTTTGGTAGTAAACGGCTGCGTATCGTGACAGGCTCCAGCCCAGTAACGACACAGGTGCCGCATGCAGTAGGGGTGGCGCTGGCTGCCAAGATGCAGAAAAAGGACTTTGTATCGTTTGTTACATTTGGGGAAGGCTCCAGCAATCAGGGGGATTTCCACGAAGGCTGTAACTTTGCGGGTGTACAAAAACTCCCGGTCATCATTATGTGCGAGAATAATCAATACGCGATATCGGTTCCGATTCA
>NZ_JCAJRU010000246.1:0-7085 GCF_059447605.1 Paenibacillus sp. N119s
AGAAATGCTGATTGCACCTGCGGTTCCCGCATTCCTGTCTGATCATGGAGGTCGGGGTGCACCCTTTTACATTGGACTTGTGGGGGGCATTGGTGCAGCCGGACGAGTGATGGGACCTTATGTTATGGGGAAGTTGTATGATGGCGGCGGCTTACCGCCTACACTTTGGCTGGCATCAGGCGTAGCGGTATTATCCATCCTGTTTTTCGTCCTGCACAGTTGGTTGAACCGTTCCCGACATGATCTGGATACTTTGGATACTACTACTTCGTAGGTTGGTATTCCCGGTTCTTAAGTCCCAATAAAAGTTCAATAATGACCTATAACTATGGTACAATAAGTGACAGATGGTTGCAGTTATTGCTTCAGGAAAGCCTTCACAGGAAGGATTGAAAGGAATTGTTTACAAGTCAACCCTTGACGATACGTCATTCGGAGATGAAGGATGCTCCTGATCTGATTGCGCTGGATGAATTGGTGTGGAATGAACGCACGGCTCCTGCCTCGCTGTCATGGAAGTCGCGCGGAGAGTTTCTGCGCAATACGCCTCCGGGCTCTCAACTGGTCGCCATTGAGCAGGAAGTGCTCTGTGGATATATTGGATTTCGTCCTCCAACGCTGTTGGCTAGTAATTGTCATGTACTCGAAATAAATATAGCTGTACATCCAGACTATCATCGCAAAGGTATTGGGACGGCGCTTATGAACTCCATGAAGGACATTGCAGCTGCGGAAGGCATACGCAAATTGAGTTTGCGCGTACTCTCTTGTAATACGGAAGCCCTTATGTTTTATGAAAAATGCGGTTTCGCGATTGAAGGGCGGCTGCATGAGGAGTTTTATATCGCAGGCCAATTCGTGGATGATGTTTTAATGGCCTATTTTTTAAAATAGGCCGGAGGCTACAGACAGGCAGCAACATTCGGTCGCAATGTCCAACTCATAATCAACAACGCCGCAGACTTGATCAGGTCTGCGGCGTTGTTGTGCAGTACAAGGTTACCGAAGTTGCTTCCATTCATTCTGGAGCATACCGTACACTGCGTGGTTCATATATCCATCTGGCAGTAGCTCTGCTTCGCGTACAATACCTTCGAGCACAAAGCCCAAGCGTTCTGGAATGCCGCGGCTGCGGCGATTCGTTGTTGCACAGCGGATTTCGACTCGGTGTAAATCCAACTCCATCAACGCATATTCGACGAATACACGGCAGGCGCTGGTCATGAGACCCTGTCCTTCGTAGCCGTGTCCAAGCCAGTATCCGATGCTGACCGAACGGTGAGCCCAATTGATCTCATGGTAGCTGATGATGCCAGCAAGCTCGTTGTCTAGCCAAATGCCTGCGGTCAGGCTGCCGTTCTCTGCGGCTTGTTTCAAGGCGCCCTGCACGAACTGCTCTGTATGGCTGATTTCTGTGGTGGAGTCTACCCATGGTAGCCATTGACGCAGGCGGTCACGGGACATTTCGATCTGCTCAAACAGAGGCTGCACATGCTCCTTGGTAAGCGGCCGAAGGACTGTGCGTTCGTCCAACGCATATGTAAACATGATGAATCCCCTCTTTCACTCGGAAAATCGCTAAACCAGCCAGTCTAGCATTTAATCCCATGCTACCTTATTCTGCGAGAGTCGTCAAAAGGGAGAGGAAGCTTCAAATTTTATAGGTCCCACCCGGAACTGCCCCTGTTCATATACATATTTCAGATCCAAATCCCCTACAAATTCGCTTGGCGATACGCTACCAGATACAGTGGCCTGCAGAGGGGACTGTTCAGCATCATATATTACAACAGAGCTAAAATCGAGATGCTTTGTAAAATGGGCTGGATCATCGTAAAATACGGACGCTTTGGGGTCCATCGTGTGTGTAGTACCGTTAATCGTAACAGTGATATGCACCTGGCGGTTGTGGTCACGCAGCTCTACTGAGCTGTGTATTCGCTGGGATACCGCATTTGCTGCCGATTCCACTGCATATTCCTCCATCGTCTGTGCGTTAACAATATGCATTTCCTGCAACTCCACGCCCGTTCCCGAGGCACGCGTGAGAATCACAATGACTTCACGGACACCATCTTCGTTTACATCTCTGTAATATAACTGGGGTGCAGCGGAAATTTCCGCCAAGCCTGACCACTGGAATGTGCGGCGCTGCTGCTGGCCGATTTCCAGTACGGCTGAATGAAATATTCCCTGTGACGGGCTTACGGCATATAGGCGGACAGAGGAGTCTTCTGGCGCACTGGCCAGCGGATGAGATCGTACAGTCTCGGTCACCATGCCTGAGGAAGGATGATCAGAAGTCATAACGGAAGAGGACAATAGCATAGACAGCAGGATGACGATCAACAGCTTAAACACGGGTGGGTCTCCTTTTCCGATTAAAATAAAAGATATATACACTATAACGAATTTATCTACCGAAAATGTTAACTCTTTTTCATAACTTGCATCTTTTTTCGCTGAAGAGAGCATCCTAATTTTCATTTTATTGAGTTATGCGGTGTGAAAGGGTATATTTAAGGGAACAGGTTGTACACAGATTATACGGAAGAAAGGTTGATTAGTGTGGAGAAGCCGATTACTCCCCCCAATTTTATTAAAAATGTTATTGAAGAGGATTTACGTACGGGGAAGGTAAAGCAAGTTGTTACACGATTTCCACCTGAACCCAACGGATATTTGCATATTGGACATGCCAAAGCCATCTGGATCAATTTCTCGTTGGGAGATGAATTCGGAGGACGCACGAACCTGCGTTTTGATGACACCAATCCAGCGAAGGAAGACACGGAATACGTGAACTCCATTCAGGAGGACGTGAAGTGGCTCGGTTATGAATGGGAGGAAAAACATTTTGCCTCCAATTACTTTGAAGAAATGTACAAGCGTGCTATCCTGCTGATTCAAAAAGGGAAAGCTTACGTGGATGACCAAAGCGCGGACCAAATCCGTGAAACGCGTGGAACACTGACAGAACCGGGACAAAACAGTCCTTATCGGGATCGTAGTGTGGAAGAAAATCTGAAGCTGTTTGAAGAGATGCGTGCAGGCAAATACCAGAATGGTGAAAAGGTGCTGCGTGCCAAGATTGACATGACTTCACCAAACATCAACTTGCGTGATCCGGTGATTTATCGCATTTCACACACAGCTCATCACAATACAGGCGATACCTGGTGCATCTATCCAATGTATTCCTATGCTCATCCGCTGGAAGATGCGATTGAGGGTGTAACGCATTCGCTTTGTTCACTGGAGTTCGAAGATCAACGCCCACTGTACGATTGGGTTGTAGCTGAATGCGAGATGGAAAACGTCCCTCATCAATACGAATTTGGACGGCTAAATCTAGCTCAAACGGTAACTAGCAAACGTAAGCTCAAACTTCTGGTTGAGGAAAAACACGTAGACGGCTGGGATGATCCGCGGATGCCGACCATTTCCGGTTTGCGTCGTCGCGGTTATACGCCAGAGGCCATTCGCAGCTTCGTATATGAGACAGGTATTTCCAAAGCCTACGGAGTTATTGATTTACAGGTACTGGAGCATTTTGCGCGTGAGGATTTGAAGCTTAAGGCACCTCGCACGATGGCAGTTATAGATCCGCTGAAGGTGGTCATTACGAACTATCCTGAAGGACAAGTGGAAATGCTGGAGGCGGAGAACAACACAGAAAATCCGGAGCTTGGAACACGCCAAATTCCGTTTTCTCGTGAAATTTATATCGAGCGTGAGGACTTCATGGAGAATCCACCGAGCAAATACTTCCGTTTGTTCCCTGGTAATGAAGTACGTCTCAAACATGCTTACTTCATTAAATGCAACGATGTCATTAAGGATGCGGACGGTCGTGTAACGGAGATTCACTGTACCTATGATATAGAAACCAAGAGTGGATCAGGCTTTACGGGACGTAAAGTGAAAGGGACCATTCATTGGGTAGAGGCTACTCAGGCTGTGCCGGCGGAATTCCGTTTGTATGAGCCATTGATTAACGCAGAGGAACCAGAGGCACTGGAAGAGGATGGATCGGAAAAGTCATTCCTTGATCAATTAAATCCAAATTCTTTGGAAATTGCTCATGGTTATGTGGAACGGAATATGAAAGAAGCTCAACCGCAGGATAAGTTCCAATTTTTCCGTCATGGTTATTTCAGTGTAGATCCGAAGCTCTCCAAACCGGGTGAGCCTGTATTTAACCGCGTCGTGTCACTGAAAAGCTCTTTCCAATTGCCTAAGCAATAAGATGCTCGGAAAGAACGGGACAAATGGTAGCTTCGTGCGACCAACTTGAAAAGGAGTCTGCCAACGGCAGACTCCTTTATTTTTTACGCATACATACGCGTTCTTCATGGTTCACCTGACCATTGACTTGAGACATTTATTGTCGTTATGGTGCTTCATCTATTGGTTTGTGCTCACCGCTATGTCCTGGCTGGTAACCGTTCTTGTACAGCATATACCACATGATAGCGAATCCCGCAGATCCCAGCAGGGCGAAGAAGACACCTGCATGGTACATCATTTCACCGCCGAAGTTCTGGAATAGCCAACCTCCTGCAATACCTGCGACGATCCCGGATATGCCACTCCAGGTCAAGGTATATACGGCCTGTCCGGATGATCGGTATGCTGCAGGCGTGAACAGGACAGTCAACTGGGTGCCTACATAGAAATATCCACCGAAGGTGACGCAATGAAGTGCTTGAATGAACACGATCTGAATCGGGTCTGTGGCCTGAGCCATTAGTTCCCAACGTAAGGCGAACAGCAGACTGACGAGTGCCAAACAGCCGACCATCACGGTCATTTTTTTTCTCAAGAAGCGATCAAACAGCAAAAAGACAATAATTTCGAATACCGATGACATAAAAACGGCAAAACCAAGCATCAGCTTGGACCCGCCCAGTTCGGTGATATACAGGGACATAAAGGCGCTGTTGATTGAATTAGGGATAGATACGAGAATACCCAATAATATGAAGGATATAAAGTATCCGTTTAATAAAATACTGCCAAAGCCACGTAAATGAATGGTGGCCGTCTCCACAGTGCTTTTCAGTGGCGGAATTGCCAATGTACAGGCCAATGCAGCCAGAAGAAGTACTGTAAAGATAGTCGATATGCTGGATATTCCTGTGTGGTCCACCACTACGCCAGCAACGGCTGCAACCACAGCCCAACCGAAGGAACCCCATATTCGGAAAGCACCAAATTTCCGGTCTGTGCCCTCAATATAACTGAGAATCAGGGTGTTGCTTTGGGCGAATAACGGGCTCTGGAAAAAATAAAAGCCAATCATCGACACATAAATCATGACATACGTGTGAACATGAAATAAGGCTTGCAGCAGTAACAATGTACCTACAATCATAATTAATAGAATACGCCGGAGGTTTCGGCTGCGGTCGCTTGTATATCCCCAAAAAGGATTCGCGAATACGGATACAAAAGGCCCGATAGCCATTAGACTCCCGATTTCCAGCTTGTCCATGCCGATATCTTGCAAATACAATGGGAAAAAGCTGGAGAAAATGACCATCGCTCCATATAGAAAAAAGTTATATAGCTTTAGGGAATATAGGGGAGTCTCCTGAATTTCTCTCTTTTGCAAGACAAGCCATTCCTTTCTTAGCCCGATAGAGAACTACGCACGGATGCCGATCTGTGAGCGGTTCTTTATTCCAATGTATCATGTGTTGAAAGGGTTAACAAACCAATAAAATTACAATTATGTAATAATTATTTGATTATACTAGTTTGATATTGATTTAAATGAATTAATAATTACTGCTTTATATTGTTAGCTTTAATTTTTGTAGTTCTAAAACGCGATATACAGATGAATTGTCGCATTGGAGTCCATATATGGTTAGTTCACACAGATGTTTTGCTGGTTACAAAGTTTTTATTTGTAAATAGGTTCTTAAGACCTAAAGTTTACATCGTGAATAACCGATACTTAATCCATAATCAGGTGAATTTAGGATTATTTTTTTCTGAATCAAAATATATTGTCGCAGATATTACATAAAATCAGAATGCTATTCCTATTTGGTGATATACGGTATAAGTCAACTGATCTATATTGTTTGGTTTTATGAGATATTCGGTGGAAAGGATTGAAAAATGGCATCACAGCATCGTAGAGACAACTCCTTGTATCGTCGTTTTCCTCGGCTTCATTTGCTTCAGGCAGGAGAAGGGTATGAGTTGCTGACTTCTGAAACCAACAAGCCTAACATAGTAACGACTCGTGAGGGACGTTCACATTACTTGCATGATCCTGAGCAGCCTGTGCGGGAAGCAGAGTTGTTTGTATCTGGTTTTAAAGAAGTGGAACCTCAAGCGCACGTGATCTTTTTTGGAGTAGGACTAGGGTATCATATTCGAGAATTTCTGCGCATACACCCAAATACTAGCTTCTCCATCGTCGAGCCGAACACTGGCGTGATGAATATTTTTTTACAGCATCTGAATGAAAACGATTGGCTCGCTGGTGAGAAGATCGAAGAGGTTATGGTAGGAGCAATTACTGGGGAGACAATTGGAATATTGCACAGGTTGATTGACCGTGTATCTGGAGTGCTGGTCATTCCATGGCTTCCGTATCGCGCCTTATTCAATGCGGAATTGAAGAAGTTTAATGAAACACTGTATAGAATGGTCTCTAATAAGAAGGAAAAAATGGCTATCAACCATGTTTACGAAAAAAAGTGGGCGCTAAACAGCATGCACAATTTCCCCTTTATTTTACATAGTTCTGACTTTCTGCATGCCGGCTCAGAGTACATAGAAGGCAAGCCGGTCTTGATTATTTCTGCTGGTCCTTCGCTTAACGACGAAATTGAGCACCTTCGCTACATTCGGGAAAATAATCTTGCATACCTGTTTACGGTAGGTTCTGCAGTGAACACGCTGGTGGAGCACGGTATTTATCCGCACGGAACATTTAGTTATGACCCTAATGAATACAACGTAAATGTAATTCAGAAGGTGATCGACAAGCAAATTGATTGTATACCCCTCATTTTCGGCAGTACAGTCGGTAAACACACACTCGATGCCTATCCAGGGCGTCT
>NZ_JCAJRU010000247.1:0-7070 GCF_059447605.1 Paenibacillus sp. N119s
CATGCGAGGCAGTCATGATGAGCTTTGGCGTGAGCATACCCGGTACCGTCATCTGTATAAGCTGGATCATCCGAGTCTGTAAAAATAGAGATAATCACCAGGTCGGATAATATGATTCATCTACTAGAAGCTTTGAAACAAGGTATTTAAAATTTTGTTTAACTTTTATATACTAGTTAGAGTTGATGTGTCACATGTCATGTAGATTTGAACTGGAGGGGGCTGATTGGAATGAAAACACTCATCTCTAAACATTGGCATTTGATGCTGATTGGTTTTGTAGCCCTGATCATGGGCGGGTTTGTCTTGTTTTATTTTCAGGGGAGTGTGTCATCGTTTCCGGCCGCTCAACCTAAACAAGCTCAGGAAGAGCCAGACAAGACCCAATATGAGATTGTTACAGTGGGTGTAAAAGGGGATGGTTTCTATCCTAAAAATATTGAGGTAAAAGCCGGCGTTCCGACCAAGATTAATTTTAAGAAAATGACGTCCTTTACTTGCATTGATGAAGTACAGTCGCTGAAGATCGGAATGGACGTTTATCTGGATCACGAAAATAACTATTATACCGTCAAGGATTTAAAGCCAGGGGTATATGAGTACAATTGCGGTATGTACATGTACTACGGGACGATCACGGTAAAATAAATCAAAAAAGCTTTCTGGCACCTTGCTGCTGGAAAGCTTTTTTTCTTCTCTCTGGGAATTTACATGAGAACGGAGCAGGCGGAATGGTGCTGTACAAGCGATAGCGGTCGCCTTTGTCCCCGGATTTCTACCTTTGTCTGCTTATTCAGGAAATCCGGGGACAACAGCGATGGGAAGCACCATCCGCATGCGTAGTGGCTTCAATGTAAATCTTAATCCACTCCCCATATATCTAATTTTGAACTGATTTTTCTCCTAATTCGTCGGGTACCCGCTTTTGAAGCGGCAAAGTATGATAATAGTATCTAGAGATGAGGAGGAGCTTGTTATGGGATCTTCAATTGAAACCGCTTCCAGTACTGATGCTGTGATTCCTGAATCCAATCGGGGAAGACCGCGTAAGACTCGCGGATCGAAGCCTGAACGCGGTGGAAAAGGCTTGTGGGACAGTGTGAAGCAGCAGAAGTATCTTTATTTTATGTCTATTCCTTTCGTCATATGGGTGTTTGTTTTCAGTTATTTTCCACTATGGGGTTGGACAATGGCGTTTCAAAACTATAAGCCAGCCAAATCGTTTTGGAATCAAAAGTGGGTAGGGCTGGACAACTTTATTGAGCTTTTTCAGGATGAACGCTTTTATCTGGTTTTACGTAATACGCTGGCGATGAGCTTGATGGGTATTGTTTTTGGTTTTGTTGTACCGATTTTTTTTGCAATTCTCCTAAATGAGCTGCGTGGTATGCTGTTCAAACGAGTTGTGCAGACAGTATCCTACCTTCCGCATTTTGTATCCTGGGTAGTGGTGGCCGGACTGGTGACGAAAATGCTGTCCATTGACGGAGGGATTGTTAACGATATATTGGTAGCGCTTCATATTGTGGATGAGCCGATTCAGTTCATGGCTAAAGGCAGCTGGTTCTGGTACATTGTAACCGCTTCCGACATATGGAAAGAGACGGGCTGGAATACGATTATTTATTTAGCCGCCATCACCGGAATTGACCAGGAACAATATGAAGCTTCACGCGTGGATGGGGCCAGTCGCTGGAGACAGATGTGGCATATTACGCTGCCGGGTATCCGTTCGACTATTGCCATTCTGTTTATTATGGCGATTGGACATCTGGTCAGCAATGGTTTTGAAAAGCAGTTCTTGCTTGGCAACAGTCTGGTAACGGATTATTCGGAAGTGCTGGATTTGTATGCACTGAATTACGGGATTAATTTGGGCCGCTTCTCTTACGGAACGGCAATAGGGATTTTCAACTCACTGGTTAGCATTCTGTTGTTGTTTACAGCAAACGGTATATTCAAAAAACTGACCAAAGAAAGCATCATGTAGGGAGGAAGAAGCGAAATGACGAATAAGGCATTTAATGCTACACGGTCTGAAAAGCTGTTTGACCTGTTCAACTATATCCTCATGGCTCTGATCGTGGTGTTGACGCTATATCCGTTTCTGAACGTACTAGCGATTTCCCTGAACAATTCGACGGACACGGTACGCGGCGGTATTTATATATGGCCTCGCCAGTTTACACTCGAAAATTACAAAACGATTTTCCAATACGACGGCCTACTTCGGGGTCTGCAAGTATCGATTTTACGTACAGTGGTTGGAACGGTGCTGGGACTCATCTGTGCTTCTATGCTTGCATTTACGCTGAGTCGGGTCGATTTCCGCGCGCGTAAGTTCATATCCACGTTTCTGGCGTTAACAATGTATTTTTCCGGCGGGATGGTGCCCGTGTTTATTTTGATGCGTGATTTGCATTTGTTGGGCACATTCTGGGTGTATATTTTTCCGGGGCTGATCAGCGCGTTTAACGTTTTTGTCATTCGTTCCTTTATGGATGGTTTGCCATATGCGTTACAGGAGTCTGCCAAGCTGGATGGAGCCAATGACTTTACGATATATTTGAAAATTATTTTACCGCTCTGTAAGCCTGTGCTGGCGACCATTGCTCTGTTCTTGGCGGTAAATCAATGGAACGCATGGTTTGATACGTATTTGTACAACGGAACAGCCGCACAATGGACAACACTGCAATTTGAGCTGATGAAGATACTGCAAAGTACCCAGCAAGGCGGCGCCAATATGGCGAATAGCAATGATATGGCCAAGCAAATGGCTCAAATTTCGCCAGAGTCGATTAAAATGGCAATCACGATTACCGTTACGCTTCCCATTTTGCTCGTATATCCGTTCCTGCAAAAGTATTTTGTAGGCGGTATGACACTGGGAGCTGTTAAATCATAACTATCCAATCGTAACAGTCAATTCACAACGGTAAATATTACAAACGCAGGAGGTCCTGAACATGAAAAAACACTGGTCCAGATTTGCACTAATCCCCTTGCTCGCCGTGTCACTTGCCACACTCGCAGGATGCGGTGGAAGCGATAAAACCGCGAAAGAAGGCTCATCCAGCAGCACAGATCCGATTACGTTTAGCTTTTTCGGAGCAGATACAAGCCCGCAATGGAATGGAATGAAGGATGAAATAGGCAAGGAAATCACCAAGAAAACAGGTGTAACCTTGAACGCTGAATTTGATGTCAGCGGCGGAGGTGGCGATGACCGAATTGCTTTGATGGCAGCAAGTGGTGAATACCCAGACCTGGTCTCTCCTAAAGCAAATATTAACAAGCTTGTGGATGCGGGAGCCATGATTGATCTGACGGATCTGATCAACGATCACGCGCCCAATCTCAAAAAGCTCTACGGCCCCTATATGGATCGGCTGAAGTACAGCAATAAAGATCAAGCCATCTATGTTATTCCTACGTATGCAGGGGTGGGGCAGGAGAGTTTTGACGCGACGGGAGGATTTGAAATTCAGCATAGGGTGCTCAAGGAACTGGGTTATCCCAAGGTAAGAACATTGCAGGATTTTGAAAACGTACTCAAAACCTATGTAGCCAAGCATCCTACAATTAATGGCAAAAAAACAATCCCGCTCACGCTGGATGCAGATGACTGGAGAATTATGATTACGGTAACGAACCCTGCTTTCCAGACGACTGGAGCGCCGGATGATGGTGAGTATTTTATTGATCCCAAAACGTATGAAGCCAAGCTTCATTACAAACGTCCGGAAGAAAAGGAATATTTCCGTTGGTTGAACCACATGTACAATGAAGGGCTGCTTGATAAAGATTCATTTGTGCAAAAAAGCGACCAATACAAATCCAAAATTGCCAGCGGTCGTGTCCTGGGTCTGATCGACCAGGAGTGGGGTTATCAGGATGCCGAAAATGCATTAAAAGCGTCAGGTAAGGCTGATGCCAGCTACGCGCATTTTCCAGTTACACTTTCGGAGGAGTATAAGGATCATTCCTTTCAGGATACAGGCTTTGCGTCTGGTTATGGTGTAGGGATTACGGAAAGTTGCAAGGACCCGGTGCGGGCTATTAAATTCCTGGATTATTTAGCTTCTGATGAGGGGCAGGTGCTAGTGAACTGGGGAATCGAGGGCAAGCATTATGAAATCAAAGACGGCAAACGCGTCATTCCTGCCGATGTATTGGATCAAAAAACGAACAATACAACCAGCTTCAATAAATCTACTGGAATAGACTTGTACACATTAATGAGTGGACACTATGGCGACGGAGTGAAAGACCCCACGGGGAACTACTACACTGCCAAATTCCCGGAACAAATCATTGCGGCTTATTCGAAGCCGGAGAAAGAATCACTTAAAGCGTATGGCGTAAAAACGTGGAAGGAACTGTTTCCAGACAAAGAAGAATTTGATGTGAAGCCTTGGGGCGCGGCCTATAACATAACGACAGACAATGAATCCAACTATAACGTTACATTCAAAAAAACGACAGACATTATCCGCAAACGGATACCGGAAGCGATTCTAGCACCAGCTTCCAATTTTGATACGATATACGACAACATGATTAAAGAACTGGATGCCGCCGGAGCTGTTCAAATGGAACAGCAATACACGCAACTGGTGAAGGACAGAGTGGAGTTATGGAGTGGGAAGGCTGCTAAATAGTAAGTCCATTTATCCAAACTTTGAAATCTCGGAGTGACAGAGCGCATGCGCCATAGGCAATTTTGGGAGCAGCGCTTTGTCTGACCTCGATTGAGGGAGGGTTTGACGTGACGAAAGGCGAAAGGCCACAGTCCCTGCGGTTATGGTATCGCCAGCCTGCTGAGATATGGGAGGAAGCATTGCCAGTCGGCAATGGACGACTGGGAGCTATGGTATTTGGCGGAATCAGGGAGGAACATTTGCAATTAAACGAGGATACGCTCTGGTCCGGGTTTCCAAGAGATGGCGTTCAGTATGATGCATTGCGATATTTAGAGCCTGCCAGAAAGCTGATTGCAGATGGAAAATACAAGGAAGCGGAGCAGCTGATTAATACAAACATGCTGGGCCGCGATGCGGAAGCCTATCAGCCTTTGGGCGACTTGTGGATTACGCAGGAGAACCTGGGGGAGATTGCGCATTATGAACGGGAACTGGATATGCAGACCGGAACGGCAGCGGTCACTTTTCAGAGTGATGGAGTCCGCTATACCCGTAAAGTTATCGCCAGTGCACCCGATGGGGTCATTATGGTGTCACTGACTGCGAATAAGGTCGGGAAAATCCATGCATCTGTGCGCATGACCACACCCCATCCTTGTGAAGAAGAAGCTGGAGAGGATGTGCATTTTGCTGATTCCTCCCAATGGGTTAGCGATAGCGATCCATCCGAGGAACCGACCAGGGACTTTATTACGTTGACTGGACGAGCGCCCAGTCATGTGGAGTCAAATTATCACGGCGATCATCCACAGGCTGTCGTTTATGAAAATGATTTGGGGATGGCTTTTGCCATTCAGGCGAGGGTTATTCCCGAGGGAGGAACCTTAACGTCGGGTGATGACGGAGCGTTGATCATCTCGGGCGCGGATAAAATCACGGTGTATTTGGCAGCAGCAACCGGATTTCGAGGATTTCATGCTATGCCGAATAGTGATGCAACGGAGTCAGTAGAAGCATGCAAAATCATTCTTGACGAAGCGATTTTGCTGGGAAGTGAGCAGGTGCGGCAACGCCATGAGCAGGATCACCGGAAGCTGTTTGACCGTGTTGCATTGGAACTGGGAGGTGACGCGCTAGCTGACGAGTCCGCGCTACCGACCGATCTGCGATTAGAACGTTACCAGAAAGGTCAGGCAGACCTTGGGCTGGAAGTGCTGTTATTTCAGTATGGACGCTATTTGCTTATGGGCAGTTCGCGTCCGGGCAGTCAGCCCGCCAATCTGCAGGGCATCTGGAATGACCGGGTACAGCCGCCTTGGAACAGTAACTATACAACCAATATTAATACACAGATGAACTATTGGCCTGCAGAGGTGTGTAATCTTGCCGAGTGCCATGAGCCTTTATTGCACATGATTGGAGAAGTCAGCCGCACGGGGCGCAGGGTTGCTTCCATCAATTATGGGGCTCAAGGATGGACAGCTCACCACAATATAGATGTGTGGAGATACGCCGGACCGTCAGGTGGCCATGCCAGTTGGGCTTTTTGGCCGCTTGGAGGTGCATGGCTGACGGCTCACCTATGGGAGCGTTATCTGTTCACCTTGGATACAACCTATTTGGCAGAACAGGCTTATCCGCTTATGAAGGGGGCGGCAGCCTTTTGCCTGGACTGGCTCGTGGAGAGCCCGGATGGTCGGCTCATAACGTCTCCATCCACATCACCTGAAAATAGATTCATCATGCCCGAAGGCGAGGATTGCAGTATATCGATGGGTTCCACGATGGACATGACGCTGATTCGGGAGCTGTTGAGCAACTGTATTCAGGCCGCGGATCTACTGGAATTAGACGCTGAATTCCGCAAACGCTGTGAGGAGACACGGGAACGATTAATGCCTTATCAAATCGGCCGCCACGGTCAGTTACAGGAATGGTCGATCGATTTTGAGGAGGCGGAGCCTGGGCATCGACATGTTTCGCATCTTTACGGGCTTTATCCCGGCCGACAGATCCATATCCGTGATACACCGGAGCTGGCTGAGGCGGCCCGCGTATCGCTAAGTCGACGACTTGATCATGGTGGCGGGCATACGGGATGGAGCTGTGCCTGGTTGATCAACCTGTACGCCCGGCTGGAAGATGGCGACGCTGCCCATCGGTATGTTCGCACGTTGTTGTCGCGATCGACTTACCCTAATTTATTCGATGCTCATCCCCCTTTTCAGATCGACGGCAATTTTGGTGCGACGGCAGGCATCGCAGAAATGCTGCTGCAAAGCCGCCCGGGAGAGCTGACGCTATTGCCTGCCCTGCCATCGGCTTGGTCGGAGGGACGGGTCAGTGGTCTGAAGGGACGTGGCGGGGTCACGGTCAGTCTGGAGTGGTCCAGCTCGCGGCTGGTCCGTGCGGAACTAACTGTCT
>NZ_JCAJRU010000248.1:0-7066 GCF_059447605.1 Paenibacillus sp. N119s
TCTCATATTGCAATCCTGCCTATTCATACGTGAACCAATAGCTAACGGCCTTCCCGATGGAGAGGTCTGTAACCCGCTGCTCCCAAACACCGGCATTGTTGGTCATCCGGTAATTAAGCTACTGTCCACCTGATAAAGTATAGTGTACGTCAACATAGGCGGAGGCTGTTTTAGGGGTAAATTGAAGCAGTGCTTCGCGATCGCTGATAAAACGAGCCTTGACAGTAAAGCTGTAAGTAGTAGCTGCATTTAGTCCTGTAATTGCAGCGAAAGTAGCGTTTATTTTTGCCGCCTGAGCCCCGTCCTTATACACAATATACTCCGTAACGCCTACATTGTCTGTAGATGCCTCCCATTCCAGGGTAATCGTCGAAGCCGTTTTGGTCGCAGCTCGCACATTTGCCGGAGTGGATGGTGCCTCTGTATCCGGCTGCGGATTGTCGCCGCTTCCATTTCCAGTATTAAAGCTGTTCGGCTGCACGGTAATGCTGTGCCCATCTGAGAAGGTTACTGTTTGGACCTGGTCTGAAAAGTTGTAGGCCACATAGGTTTTTACTCCGTTCTTATGAAATACACCATAAATAGGTGAATTGGCGGTGATGCTGCGGTCAATGTTGCCTACAGCATCCAAATTATAAATCCAGTGGTAGGCATTGGGCCAGTTACATTCGCTGTCTTGTAAATTTCGTTTTGCGGTGTAGCTGCTCCGGTAGGTAATGTAGTTGAATATGAGCCTGCACCTTGTGTGACTTCGCCCGAAAAGGCTTTAGTAGAAACCGGTGCTGCTAGAAAAATCAGACTGGCACTTAACAAGCATACTATCATTTTTCTACAACCTACATCCTCCTTTGAATTCTTTTCTTCCTTTTACTGCAAAGCTTTTCCCTTTCCTTTCCTTTCCTTTCCTTTCCTTTTCTTTCCTTCCCGCTTAAATTCAACTTCATTGTGCTTGATCTCCATTTCCAGGTCAATCCTTATATTTCTAAATTTCAACTAAACAAGGCGAAAGTCTCTAAAAGTGCATAATAAACCAGGTCGAAAAACCCAATTATTATGTAATGATGCTATTTTGATTTCATCCCACAAGACGTTCACCGTATGAGTTATTCATCCCGTTAACCATTCACCCTAATAATCATTTAGTCTATAAAAAAAGACCCTCCAGGCCTTTTAGCCCTTCAGATTCTCTGTTTTGAATTTATAAGGTTTTGAGTCTTTGAGCTTTTGAGTACTTATTTCTCATGCCCTTCCCCATGCTCCACACCATTTCGAAAAATGAGTGACTTTGCGGTGGGTAGCAGCGGAGCAGAGGGGTTGAATCTGGAGAAGCGGAAGCGATCGGAAGATCACCCCCTTCGCGGAGCTTCCTTCTCCACCCGAAACAACTCACTCATTTTCCTCGCCCAAAATACCCCTCTATTTTCCAGTCCACGCCAACTTGCGTTACGCTCAAATCCTGCAAGGCCACCGCATCGCTCATTGCAGATACGCCCTCTCCCCCGAGAAAGCCTGGAGCTGTGCGCCCTCCAACCAGCTTCGGTGCCATATACAGCACCAGCTTGTCTGCCAGTCCTTGCTGCACGAATGAAGCGTTCACCTCGGCCCCGCCTTCCACGAATACCGATGACACCTCTGCCGCTCCCAGAATATCCAGCATTTGCGGAAGGTTGACTCGCTCACTGTTTTCATCCTGTGTCGGATATACCTTCACACCAAGCTGTTCCAGCTGGCTTCGCTTACCTTCATCGTAAGCCCTGCCTGTGAATATCCAGGTCGGCGCCTCTCCATCTGTAATAACACGAGCATCCAATGGAATACGCAGCTTGCTATCCAAAATGATACGAATCGGATTCCGTCCCTCTGGTAAACGAGTCGTTAGCTGAGGATTATCATGAATCACGGTCTGTACACCGACCAGGATGCCTACATGCTCGTGCCGAAGACGATGCACATCCTCCCGTGCAGCTTCAGATGTAATCCACTTGCTTTCCGAGGTCCGGGTGGCAATTTTACCGTCCAGCGTCACTGCCGATTTGATCGTAATAAAAGGACGCTTGTTCACAATATATTGATTGAACACTTCATTCATGCGGATCGATTCCTGCTCGCATACTCCGACAATGACTTCAATGCCCGCGTCTTTCAAAATCTGTACCCCTCTGCCGGAAACCAGCGGGTTCGGGTCCAGGGCTGCAATCACCACCCGGCGAATGCCAGCCTTCACAATCGCTTCCGCGCATGGGCCTGTCCGGCCGTGATGGGAACACGGCTCCAGCGTTACGTAAATCGTCGCCCCCTGAGCGTGTCCACCCGCCATACGCAAGGCATGAATCTCGGCATGTGGCTCACCGGGCTTCAAATGAGCCCCGATCCCAACGATACGGCCATTGTTGACAATGACTGATCCGACGAGCGGGTTCGGTTCTGTTTGCCCTTTGGCACTTCTGGCATTTTCCAGTGCCAGGCGCATATATTTTTCGTGAGTGTTCATAGAACCTCCCTGAGATCGGAATCCCGCAAATGGCCGGATCGTTCTACTTTTGTATTCAAATACCGTTCATTATATTGCGACACATCACCCCAGAGCGGCATACGACCCACTACATTCATCCCCGATTTCTTTAAGGCATCCAGCTTTTTAGGGTTGTTGGTGATCAGCGTTACCGGTTTTTGTCTCAAGTGCTGGAGCACACTTATGGCATCCACATAATTGCGCGTATCATCTTCAAAACCCAACTGATGGTTGGCTTCAACGGTATCCATGCCTTCTTCCTGCAAAATATAAGCCATGGCTTTGCTAAACAAACCGATCCCGCGACCTTCATGATTAGCCAGATAGAACAATGCACCTGTTCCATGTTCTACAATCATTTTCATCGACTGGTGGAGCTGAAATCCGCAATCACAGCGCTTGCTACCAAAAATATCTCCAGTATGGCAAATACTATGCATGCGAACTAAAGCATTTTCCGAACGTTGGAGATCACCGTACACCAAAACGCTCGATTGTTGTCCCTCCGCCAAATTCAGTGTAGACAGTCGCTTCACAATCGTCTCAGCATTGGCATTCAGTAAGTCCTGACGATCTTCCTCGTCCCGTACAGGCAGCCAGCAATACCATTGAAAAACAACGGTCTCTTCTTCCAAATTAACTGGCAGCTTGATCGGTCCTACCAATATCGTCGAAGATTGCTCTCCACGAACGGTTTGAATTTTATCGTTAAGTAGCGTAGCTACATCTTTTATATTCATCTCTCTGCACCATCCTTTATATAAACTCTATATATGAAACGCCCTCTTATTTTCTCAGGCTAATCGTTGTTGTCAGGTTTTTATATCATGTTACTATGTGTAAAAAATGTTCATGAAACGTGGATTCCATGATCAGCTGACGCTCCTGAAGCTCAGTGACAGCCTGCCGTCGTCCGTCTTCGAAAGCCTTCAGATCTTCTGCGGTATACGCCTGCTGGCGCAGACGAAGAAGCTCACTGGCCAGCACATCGGCATCCTTCAAAGCAGCATTCAAGCCAAAAGCTCCTGTAGGTGTCATGGTATGCGCCGCATCTCCAATTAGGACCAGTCCGTTCTGTACCCAAGTGTCACTGCGGCTGCTGAAAATATCCAACGGTACGAAGTCCTTCCATGAACGAATCTGATCCAGTACACTATGCTCCAAATCCGGAAAAGCGTCCGTAAACAGCTGTATAAAAGGTGCAAAAGATTGCTTAAACAGGGTTGAAAAGCTGCCTTCCTCCACATTCCAGCCAATTTGAATATAGCCTTCGGCCTGTGAAAATAAAGCCAGTTGCCCTCCGTTGACCAGCGCTAGACGAGTAACGGGCTCCCACCCGGCAGGTGCCGTGATTTTGGCCCATAGCAGATCATAGCCGTGACGAATGTTCGTCACAGGCATCTGTGCCAGCTTGCGCACAGTCGAATAGCGGCCGTCTGCCCCCACAATCAACGAACTGTGAATCGTAACCTCATGGCCGTCCTTGTCGCGAGCGGTCAAGCCCGTATACCCCTGCGTGCTGTTACCCTCTAACGCAGTCACAGTTGTACCTGCCAGGTAACGGAAGGACTCGTAGGTGGACGCCTGCTTGAGCAGAGCTTCCAAAAATCGAGGTTGTGGAATGTGCACTCCCACATTACCATGGTTTGAAGCTGGCTCGGCCGTTTTGACCAGCTGCTGATGCTGCCAATACTCGATTCTTGTAGAGGCGAGAATATGATCCTCTTGAATTTGTTCGAGCAGCTTATGCTTCTGGATCACGCCCTGACCCTCATCATTTAAAATTTCACCACGGAAAGCCTTTCCGGGCACGCTCTGCCGCTCAACCAATATCGTGGAAACACCCTGCTCCGCCAGTAGACAGGATAACAAAGTCCCTGCGGGTCCTCCTCCAACTACACACACTTCACATTCCAGTATCATCCGACTTCCCCCTGCATCCAAACCATAACCACGCGATTCGTTCGTACTGTTCATTTTATCTTATCATTAATCATATCAAAATAAGTTCAATTTTTAAGTATTAATATATAGAGCTCCGTCTCAAATCCAACAAGTTACTTTATGTAACAAAGTATATTTATATCATTCAATTTCGTCAAGTAATAAATTTATGTAAAGTAAAATCATTTACTTTTAACAGTGAATCGTTAATAATAGGAGCATGAGGTGATCACATGAACATTCCGCAGATGTGTCCACGGTTTGAAAAAGCTATGGAAATACTGAGCAAGCGTTGGACGGTGTTGATCGTATTTCAACTCACGAATGGACCGCAACGTTTCGTCGCGATTGAGAATTCAATTCCTAATTTAAGTGGAAAGGTCCTTTCGGACCGTTTGAAAGAGCTGGAGGAAGAAGGAATCATACAACGTACGGTTTATCCTGAGAAGCCCGTGCGGATTGAATACTCACTTACGGATAAAGGACGCGATTTAGCTCCTTTATTTGACCATATCGGTACCTGGGCTACACGCTGGATTGAGGTTCTACCCGCACTTGAACAGCAATGATTCATATTGAAGCAAAGAACGCCTTGCGCTATGAGTACATTGTACTCATAGCGCAAGGCGTTCTATTTTTCATATGACAAAGCAATAATGGTCGACCTTAGATCGTATCCAAAATTTCAGGCGTTTCTCTCACTGCTGCGTTGCATTTCATCACGAATGGATTGCACCCGCTTTTTTCCCCAGTCATACATCATCTCCACAATCGGTAAAATCGTCATTCCGAGCTCCGTCATTGAATACTCCACCTTTGGGGGCACTTCCGGATAGACTTCCCGGTGTACAATACCATCTTCCATCAACTCCCGTAGCTGGTTGGTCAGCACTTTATGCGACAGCTTCGGAAACAGTCTTTGCAGGTCACTGAACCGATGCGGCCCTTCCACACCCAAATGCCATAAAATAACGACCTTCCATTTCCCACTTAGTACAGATAACGTTAGTTCCTTTTCGCAGTTGTAGTCTCCGTTTATAATTTTCTCCCGTATTTCTTCTCTCAGTGTATCAGACATATGTCAATTAACTCCTTCTAAATCATCATGATCTTGCAGACTATTAGTAACCTGCAGGTAACCTCCGTACTTGAAAGTGCATTCTTCACAGCCTAGCAAAGCCACCCTACAATAGTAGATAACGTTACACATTCAAGGAGGAATAGAATATGAGTAAAAAAGCTCTTTTTATTATACCCCCAGAGCGCTTTAATGAGGATGAATTATTTAAACCCAAAGAAGCGCTGGAACAAGCGGGCGTTACCGTGACACTAGCCAGTACAAAAACAGGTGAAATTATGGGTGACTATAATGGTAAAGCGACGGCTGATCTTGTTTTTACAGACGCTGTGCTGGCTGATTATGATGTGGTATCTGTGATTGGTGGATCAGGAACGAATGATCATCTGTGGAATAACGCGGATCTCCAGGCTCTGCTGAAACAAGCTCATAAGCAAAAGACTTTAGTGAGCGGCATCTGTGCAGGCTCTGTGGCCGTGGTTCAAACCGGATTGCTCTTTGGAAGAACAGCTACATGCTATCCAGTGGATGTACAAAAGGATCAACTCCAAGCGCATCAAGCCGAATATCTCGCTCAGCATGTCGTTGCGCATAGCGATATTATTACAGCCGATGGCCCAGACGGAGCTCAGGAGTTTGGGAAAGCCCTCGTTCAAGCTCTGCAATAAGCACATTCTCGAAGTTCAGATAGCACTTTAAACAGCACTCCAACAAGCCGCATCACGTCCTTTCTATTGTATGGGACCTGATGTGGCTTCTTTGTGTCATTTTCATGTTGAAGTGATTAATTTAATTGTATGGTCCTGGATTTTCGTGTTAGCTTTAAAGAATAGACGTTTAGTATAGGAGGCTTATATGCCGTGTTTATGAAAGGCAAAATCCATTTACATCAGGTAACGTCCGAATCGTTGCGACTGGGCGCCTTATTATCATTAGTAGGGGGCTTTTTGGACACATATACCTTTGTTGGAAGAGGCGGTGTTTTCGCCAACGCACAGACAGGCAATATCGTGCTGCTGGCTGTTAAAGTCATTCAGGGGCATTGGATTCAGGCGTTATCCTATATCCCGCCCCTGATCGCCTTTTCACTGGGGGTTTTTGTTGCTGAAGGGATTAAACGCAAATCAACCCACCGTTTAACTCCGGACTGGACCCGCGCAATTCTTTTACTGGAAATTGCGATTTTTTTCATCGTGGGGTTGATTCCGCAAGGAGTTCCCAATACGGTAGTGGTGGTGATCGTCTCGTTCGTCGCTTCCGTGCAAATGACTTCCTTCCGCAAGCTCATTGATGTGCCGTACACCTCCACGGTCAGCACCGGTAACCTCCGATCAGCTATCGAGGCTGTGTATGTCGCCGTAACGACCAAGGACACTAACGCTGCCATTCGAGCAATGCGTTATGGTGTCATCCTGGCCGCCTTCTTGGTAGGAGCCTTGCTGGGGGGATTCCTGACTTTGACGATTGGGGATAAAGCCGTTTGGGGCGCTGTTGTTGCACTTATTTTTTCTTTTATTTTATTTACAGAAGAG
>NZ_JCAJRU010000249.1:0-7045 GCF_059447605.1 Paenibacillus sp. N119s
GCCGGAATGGAGGCATGCGTCATACGTGCCGGAACGCTAATCAGACTTTCAACTGCTCCCAGGCTCTCAGCCAGTGTAAAATACTTCACTTTTTTCAGAAGTGCAACTGCGTTGGCATCGCTACCTACATCAAACGAGATGATGCCGCCAAAGCCTTCAGCTTGAGTTTTGGATAGCTCGTGCTGTGCATGGCTCTCCAAACCAGGGTAGTACACCTTACTAACCTTCGGATGCTTTTCCAAAAAGGCTGCAATTTCATTTGCATTTTTCTCGATCGCTTCCATACGCAGGCCCAAGGTTTTGATACCGCGGATCAATAACCATGAATCCTGCGGACCGAGAATACCGCCAATGGCGTTTTGCAGAAAATGAAGCTGCTCGCCCAACTCTTCACTGTTGACTACAGCCAGACCGGCTACAACATCACTGTGTCCACCCAAATATTTGGTAGCAGAGTGAACGACGATATCAGCGCCGAGTGTTATTGGCGTCTGCCAGTAAGGGGTCGCAAATGTATTGTCCACAATCAACAAAAGCTCATGCTTTTTCACCAGCTCAGAAACTGCACGGATATCAGTAACTTTCAACAGCGGGTTCGTTGGTGTTTCAACATACAATGCCTTCGTATTTGGACGAATGGCTTTGGAGATAGCCTCCAAATCCGTCGTATCTACAAATGTGGACTCAATTCCGATCCGACTAAGCACTTTGCTTACAATACGATAAGTGCCACCGTACACATCGTCAGTCAGCAAAATATGATCCCCTGCTTTAAATAAGGAAAATACCGCATGAATTGCTGCCATCCCCGAGCCGAAAGCAAAACCACGTTTGCCCTCCTCCAGTTCCTTGATCAGCTCCTCCAGCGCAAACCGGGTCGGATTGCCTGTACGCGAATATTCGTATCCTTTATGAACCCCGATCTCCTCTTGCTCGTAAGTGCTTACCTGATAAATAGGAACGTTAACCGCGCCAGTATGAGGATCAGTAGGGAGTCCACCGTGAATCAGTTTTGTTTTGCGTTTCATTTTATATCCCGCCTTCATATATTTTTTTGCTCAGATAACGTTCACTGCTATCCGGGAAAATAGTGACGATATGAGCACCATCCGGTGCGCTCTCTACTTCCAGTAAAGCAGCGTGCAGAGCAGAACCGGAGGAACTGCCCACGAGAATCCCTTCACGTTCGGCCAATTCCTTGACGCGGTTAAATGCATCCGCATCGCTAATGGTATGAATGGCATTAAAATACCCTTTATCCACAAACTCAGGGATCAATTCCATGCCAATTCCTTCTGTTTTATGTGGACCTGACTCGCCGCCATTCAAAATGGACCCTTCAGGCTCTACGATGACCGTTTTAATGGCAGCATTTTGTTCCTTTAGATAACGCGAGGTGCCCATAAATGTGCCTCCCGAGCCTGCTCCTGCCACGAATACGTCAACTTTACCGTCCAGATCGTTCCAAATTTCAGGTCCCATTGTCGTATAATAAGCCTCTGGATTATCTGGATTGCTAAATTGCTGCGGCAAGTATGCATCTTTGATTTCAGCAGCCAACTGCTTTGTTTTTTCAATGGCTCCCTTCATTCCCTCACTTGTCGGGGTATGAACGATACGTGCTCCCAATGCCTTCATTAAATCCTGTTTCTCTTGGCTGAACTTCTCAGGCACAGCAAAAATAACCGAGATATTATAATGAAGCGCGGCCATCGCTAGACCAATACCTGCATTGCCAGCTGTTGCTTCTATCAAAGTCCCGCCCGGCTTCAACTGACCTGTCTTTAACGCTTTTTCAATGAGTGCCTTTCCCACGCGGTCCTTTACACTACCGCCGGGGTTCATAAACTCCAGCTTGGCGAACAGACGAATTCCTCTGGGTAGGGAATAGCTATTCAGCTCCACTAACGGCGTACGCCCAATGAGTTCAAGGGTATTGCGATATACATTCATAATTTCAAGCTCCTTTTAATGGCGAATCCAAAATAAACCAACGGTCAAAAATTAGCGCCCATTGTCGGAGAAATTCGCTGTCTTCTCCAAAAAACATAGTAATGCGGTAAGTATTTATGCAATAAGATTTTATGTGTATTTGAAGCTTTTGTCAAATGGACCAGCCACAACACCCACCCCCTAGATATCCTGCCTCGATATGATGGAGAATAATCTCTCAAAATACCCATTTCTAACATAGGAGGATGCCATCTATGGGTAAGCTATGTTTAAAGATCGCTGCCGTATATTTTGCCCTCGGTGTGCTGCTTAGTGTAATCATTGGCGTGTCAGGTGATCCTAGCCTGTCTTCTATTCAGTCCCATATCCATCTGCTTGGTTGGACGACTCTTGGGCTTATAGGTCTAATCTATGTGGCCTTTCCCGCACTTTCAGTTACGATTCTGGCACGTATCCACTTTTGGATACATAATATCAGTCAGCCGATGTTAACATTGGCAATTATAGGGAAAAATCACGCGATTGCAGAGGCTGGAGTGTGGGTCGATATAGGGTGGGTATTGTTCGCGACGGGTGCTATGCTGTTTATGGTAAATGTATGGGACAGACTGCGCTAGAGCAAATAACTTTTTTCACTAGGCATAGAAAAAAGGAGCCCGATCATGCCGTGGCTCCTTGATATCCTTCATTATAGGTTGCAATATATAGTGTATTAGCTAAGTGTCCTTATTGTTAACTTACTGCTTCATCCTGTACATGTTCTTTACAGAAGTTTTCAACTGCTTGCAGCTCATCATCTTCAAGTTCAAGCTCGATGTAACGATCCGTTACTTTTTCAAACAATTCATACTTCAGCAGCCCTGTCTTTTCTTCGTCAACTAAATAAAGAGCACGGATATACATCCCGTTCTCAGTGTATAGCTCGTCGTCTTCCTCTACCTCAACCTCAATAATAAATTCATAACGCTGTCCACTCAAAATACCAAAAGCATCTTTAATTTGATCTACTGTATAGGCTGTAAAATTCAACATGTCTTTATTCCCTCCTGATTTCCTTCAATTACGGTGCATTCTACGCCTGCAGGCAGTAGTTGTTCAACTTGTGTACGTACCTCCGGACGAGTCAAGTCCTGACCCATGATCGAGATCCAGCCCTGATCACTACGCGAGCGGATTAGACGCCCTATGCCCTGTCTGAGCCTAAGTGCCATGTGGGGCATGTCTATCTCAGTAAATGGATCTGCTGCATCCTTGCGCAGAGCTGTAAAAACTGGATCATTTGGAGGAAATGGTAACGACCAGATGATGACATGCGACAGGGACGGTCCAGGGATGTCCAACCCCTCCCATAATGTAACAGCACACAATACACTTTCCTCATCATTCTGAAAAGTTGAGATCAAATGGCTGATTTCAGCCGAACCTTCATACAGAAAACGATAGGCGGATGCCTCAGGGTAAGCAGCGAGACCCGTTTGGAATGCTGTCAGTTCCTCCTGAGAAGGAAACAGAATGAGTGCTCTTCCCTGTGATTTCTCCAGCAGTGTCAGCACTCGCGGGATTGGATTATATCCTGCTTGCAGCGGGTACAGTGCCGCTTGCATCTGATCACTGTAGTCATAAGGTGAAGCAACGGAAAACGTGAGCGGGTTTTCAACGCCCAGGCTTTGCGCCATAAAGTCAAATGAGCCCTCCACGGAAAGTGTTGCCGAAGAGAATACGATTGGCATACGCTGCGCAAATACTCGTTCTTTGAGAATCTCTTTTACCATCTTCGGCATAACCACAAGCGTTAATCCATCCTGATCCTCCGTCACCCATGAAATGAGAAGTTCAGGACGCTTAAACAAGGCCAGAGCAGTTTGAATCATTTCCAAATGCTCTTCTACAATTTTGACTTGATACTCATCCAGCGAGAATAACCCGCTTTCAAACACAAGCTCTTCCTCGATCGTGCCGATCAGTTCACCAAAACGGTTCACCTCCCGAATCAACGACTCATTCAGGATAAATTCCTTACGATTAGACCCCTGTACTGGCTGACTGTTCTTATCGAGCGCAGCAAACAAAACCTCACTTTGGGAGATTGCATCTTCGATCGTCATCGCCAGTGATTCCCGCACTTCCCCCTCTAACAACCGGGTAATAATAGACTCAAATTGAGTGTGCTTAAGCTTGTAAGTAAGCGCATTTTGTGCCGCTGTCTCCAGCAAATGCCCTTCATCAAACACAACAGAGCTGTGCTCTGGCAGCAACGGCAGCTGACCCTCGCGCTTTCTTGCTTCGTAGGTCCATACATGCTCCATATAAAAGTCATGAGAGCAGATGACCAAATCTGCCGCTTTGCGGTAATGATCACGAGACAATGTTTGTCCACAACGATGCCGCTGATGACAAACGAGACAGTCTTGGAATACATCCCATCCAAGTCTGCCCCACTGTCCATCGGTTAGATCGGGATACTCTTTCCGGTTCCCATATGGAGTGAAAGACTGTAACGTATCTGGAAAATGAACAAAATCAGGCAGACCCTGGTAAATATCGCGGAAAACATCCGCGTCCTCGTCCACCCCGCCTCGCACCTCGTCCAGCTTGTTCAGGCAAATATATTGATCCGGCGACTTTCCCAATCGGGCATCAATCGTCAAGCTTAAGTGCTGTGCCAGCTTGGCAATATCTCCTTCTGGCTTCACCAGCTGTTCAATCAATGATTCATCCGCACAGGCGATAATCGCCGGTTTTCTCGTATATCGGGCATATGCAATAGCGTACAGCAGGTATACCAGCGTTTTGCCAGTACCTACACCTGCTTCCGCAAAAATGGTCTTTTTTTCCTTATAGGCACGTTCCAGCTGGAATGCCATATAAATTTGTTCATCCCGAACCTCAAAGCCGACTTCAGGCAAAACTTCATAAAATACATCTGCAATCCAGTCACTTGCCTGCTCAATAAACGGCTTGGACGGATCAAAGGCAAAAGGATAAGTAGTCAATCGGGCTGTGCCTCCAATTCGTTCATAATGTGCATCCTTTCATTATAACGCAAAACAAGCCAAAAAGAACATGTAAACTGTAAGAATAACTTACATTTTTTATTTTGTCACAATGGAATTTTTTCATGACATAATGAGAAAACAAAGAAACCAGCGAATGTTTTTAAGCATTGGCTGGTTTCTTTTTCACTTTTGCTGCATCAAATCTGGAATTTGTTCCAGCTATCGTCTTTTATTATTCACTTTATATTACATAATATTCCTTCTTCTGCGACGACAATCCCCTTAATTCGTGATATTAGAAGCCACTGGATGCAAGGACGAGTCCTGCTCATATCGTCGCAACTCTTTTTTATTTACAACCAATGTATTGGCACATAGATCGTGCACTCCCTGTTTTTTCGCCGTAAAAGCGACCACAATGTAAATAATATGAATAAGAATAAAAGAAATGACTTTAATCCAGTACCGTCCGGACGCGTGTAAGAATCCTATGCGGTTTCCTTTGCTGTTGACTACAACTAGAGAAAACACAATTTTTCCCGGGGTAGCCTGTACTTTCGATGATTCCAAAAAACTACAATATAGCCATGGTAGCACAAGCCAAAGAATCAGCGGCATCCATATTAAAAATTCTAGTATGAAACCCGTCTCCTCTATATCCAGAAGAACTGGAATTATGGAAAATGTCCCCCCAACCAAAAGAACTATCGCAAAGACAATGATCAGATCAATGATAAACGCTGCCGTTCTTACCCAAAATCCTCCGTAAATCTTTCTTACGCTATCACTTGTTGCTGTCATAATGATGTAACTCCTTTACTTTCGTTAAAATCCATTTTATTCCTTTACCCAAGGAGATATCATAGGCTCACTTCCCTAAATTGTCAATTTACGAATAAACACTCATAAACAAGTAAAAGGACCTATTTTCATGCATCAAAATGAAAATTTTAATAGGAATAAAGAGCTCATATACTATGCTATTCATCTGTTCGGACTAGAAATTAATACCGCTGGGGTTCTTATCTACCTATATGTAGTACTTTGGCATCGAATTAAATTCAGTCTTTTTCAGGTGCAAAAAAACACAGCGTATGTGTAATCTCGTTTACACATACGCTGCTTACTTATTCATTCTGTGCATTTACAAGCGACAGCCCGATTGGAAATGGGTTGTTCCTGCCCACCTGACTCACTATGCTTCTCGCTTTTCAACACTAAACAAACCTTCCTCACCACGCAGCTTTGCCAATGCTTCGACAAAGAAGTAATCGCCGTAGATAATAGGCACATTGATGTGTCTTTGCTCAGGATAATGTACGGTTCCGTTCATCAGCAACCCCTCATGTTCTTCGCCCCATGCTGTACACGTATGATGCAAGCCCTTGAGGATGGATTCTGCAGCTTTTGTAAATTGCTCTGCACGTGCCGAATATTTTGCCAGTTCCAGCAAACCACTGGCGGCAATGGCCGCAGCTGACGAATCCCATGCTTCGCGGTGCCCTTCCTGGGCTCTAAAATCCCACACAGGCAGGCAAGCGTCGCCCAACTGGGATAGGAAAAAGTCAGCCGTATTCTCGGCCACCTTTAAATAACGCGAATCGCGCGTGTACCCGTATGACAGCGCAAAACCGTACAGGGCCCAAGACGTGCCGCGTGCCCAGGCGGAACCGGGAGCAAATCCCTGCCCGCCATGCTCAGCGACCTTTTTTCCAATCTCCGGATCGAACTCAATCACATGCGCGATGGAACCGTCTGAACGAATGAACTCACGTGCCACGGTATCTGCATGCTGAACAGCAAGAGCAGCAAAGCGTGGATCTCTGCTTTCCTCTGAAGCCCAATAGAGCAAGGGTAAATTCATCATACTGTCTATAATCGCAACACCTCGTGTGTCCATGTCTTTCGAATGGAAGTTCCACGCGCGAATAAAGCGGCCATTCACGTTAAAACGGGCCGCCAGCAAATTAGCAGCCAACAATCCCCGTCTTCTGGACTCTGAATCTCCAGTCAACCGATGGGCGGCCACACCGCTGAGCAGCCAAATAAAGCCAAGGTCATGATCTACTGCTTCGCTATTGTAGAGTATTTTTTCC
>NZ_JCAJRU010000250.1:0-7040 GCF_059447605.1 Paenibacillus sp. N119s
AGAAGATCACATCGGGATCAGCTTGTGCAATTTGCTCCAGTGTCAGCTTGACTGTGGGCTCGCTTGTATTTTGAAGGGCGTTGTGGATACCTGCTTGCTCCAGCAGTTGTCCATCAAAAGATGATGCACCGTGAGCCGATAGTGAATCAGAACGGAACACCCCGAGCAATACGCTGCGGGACTCACCAGCTTGAACGCTTTTTTTCAGCTTGGCCATGGTAGCTTTATGTGCAGCTAGAATTTGCTCGCCTTTTTCCTTCTCACCCAACGCATCAGCAATAACGCTGAAGGATGCCAGGTTTTGCTCATAAGAGGAATTGCGGCTCTTTAGAACAATGGTCGGAGCAATTTCGCTTAGTTCTTTATATATGCTTTTATGACGGTTCAGATCAGCAATAATCAAATCAGGCTTCAGGGAGCTGATCGTTTCCAGGTTCGGCTGTTTGCGTGTACCCACAGGTGTGAAGTCGATTTTTTTGCCAAGCAGTCCATCGATATCATCATCATTTTCCTGAGCAATGCCGACAGGTGTGATGCCCAGTTGAGTAGTGGCATCGACAAAAGAGAACTCCAGCGTTACGATTCTTTTGGGTTTACCTGTAACTTGGGTTTCTCCCATCTCATGTTTAATGATTCGAGTGTCGCCTGTGGCTTGAGGGGCTGCTGCGTTATTATTTTGTGACTGGCCCCCACATCCCGCCGTTATGACGGTCAGAAGTACCAGGATCACCGCAAGCAGCATGCCTGTGCGTAATATCTGTTTCGGTGTTGCCATATGTTGTCCCCCGTTCCAAATATGCTTACCAGAGAAACTGATAATCATTATCAATTAACTAACTGTTGACCATTCTAGCAACCGGGAAGAGGGACGTAAATAATGTGATCATTTAAACCATTTTAGCCTATTAAATGAATTAAGTTCATAAAAGTCACAAGCAACGAGGAGCGCGGAAGGGACAGACCTGGCAGCGAAATTTGGGGATTATGCATTTTCCTGCCGTCTGCGATAGATACGCTCCGGTCTGCCGACGGTTCCGTACACCTGATCGTGGTGAGCGTCGCCATTTTCCACTAAATACTCCAGATACCTTCTGGCTGTAGATCGGCTCATACCTAGCTCAATTCCCACAGTCCCCGTAGTTACCTCACCTCGTCGATTCAGAAGCTCAAGCACCTTTTCGCAGGTTACTTTATCAATCCCTTTGGCCCATAGTTCTCCGGCCCCGTTACCCGCTAACCGACCAGTGCCTGCGCTTTGAAGCAGACGGTCAATTTCCGATTGCTCCACCGTGGATTGTTCCGCTTGCCATGTTGTGACTTGGCGTCGAAAACGGGCATACTCCTCTAAAGTCGCACGCAATCTCTCGAATACGAGCGGCTTTACGATAAAATCAAATACGCCTGCGCGCACCGCTTGTACCACCGTTTCAGCCTCCTTGGCGGCGGTCAGCATAATGACATCTGTCCCCGGATAGTGCTGTTTGATGAACGAAAGCAGGGTTAGACCATTCGTATCAGGAAAATAAACATCCAGCACAGCTAAAGACGGTCGCAATACATCTAGTTGAAGCTTTGCCTCAAATTCGTTCGTTGCTATTGCACATACGGTGAACCCGTCCACCTTTTCAATAAATCGTCGGTTTATCTCCGCAATTCGCGGATCATCTTCAATAATAAGAACCTCAATGTCCGATAATACCTGCTCATTCATGGACGTAACCTCCTGTTGCATTATTGCTTCTCGTGTCTGTCCTATTTAAAGGAATGTATACTTCAAAAATGCTACCACCACCAGGGCGTTCCTGTATTTTTATGGAGCCACTCATTCGTTCGGTGTACTCCTGCACGAGAGCAAGGCCATATCCGTGTCCTGCCTCTGCTTTGGTTGATGCGCCCTTAACGAACAGTTTTTCCTGGATATCTTCCGAAATACCCGCACCATTATCCGCAACTTCGACGATGATCGCTTCAGTCATTTCTTCAAGCCGGAACCAGACTTGTCCGTCAGATTTGGAGCCTGTTATAACAGCTTCCATGGCATTATCCAGCAGATTTCCGGCAATGGTAGCAAGGAGCGACCATTCCAACGTAGCAGACGGAGTTGAAAATGCTCCTTTAATATATGAATGGAGTACAACCCCTTGTTCCAACGCCTGTTTTTTCTTGCCGATCAGCAGGCTGGCGATGATGGAATCGGCTGAAAGAGAAGAGGAAACGGAACGATGCATACGATAATCCTCCGACTCTTGAGTAATAAAGTCCACGGCTTCGTCATAACACTCCAACTGAATCAGCCCGGATATGAGATACAGCCGATTGGTATATTCGTGTGTTTGTGATCGCAGCACATCCGCATAATCCTTGACCTCCGTCAACTGCCGTGTCATGCGAAGCAGCTCTGTTTTGTCGCGCAGACTGGCAACGGTGCCCAACCTTCGTCCGAATCGATCCTTGATCGGTACACGGCTGACGACTACGACTCGTTGTTGTATCTCAATTTCCTCATTGAATACGTTCTGTTCCTGATCAGGCTTCTTGCTTGGATTTTCCTCGATAATATCTGCAATAAGTATATCTGCCAGTTGATCTGCGGTATCCGCCATGTGACGAAGCTCGTATCCATAGAGGCTGGTTTCCGGGGGGAGGCCCAGCAAACGGACGGCTTGTGGATTGGCAAGTGTGACTTGCCCATTGCTATTAACCGCGATAATCCCTTCGCCTATGGATTCGAGAATGGCTTGCTTTTCCTGATACAAACGTCCAATCTCCACCGGTTCCAGCCCATGCAGTTCGTGCCGTACCCGTCGCGCTATGACCAGACTTCCTACGATGCCGATCATCAATGCACCTACCATGAACCACAACCAGGTATATGTGTATGTACGAATATTTTGCACGACATCTGTCATCAAGAAACCTACAGAAACGAGTCCGATGGCTCGGCCTTGTTTATCATAGACTGCGGTTTTAGCTCGCAGTGACGGTCCGAGAGAGCCGGTAGACTGTGTTATAGAGGACTGCCCTTGCAGCACTTTATTATTTAGCGGGTCCATCATAGGCTGTCCGATTCTTTCCGGGTTAACATGCCATTGACGAATGAGATGACGATCTGCAATCGTAATAAAATCAGCACCGCTACTGGCTTGGACGGGCTTCACTGCCTCGTTGATCCGCGCACGTAATTGCGTTGTGTCCGTCTGTTCTAGGGCTTCCCTGACCTGTGCATCTACCGCAAGCGTATTGGCCACGGTTAGCGCCCTTTTCCCAATCTCTTCGTACAAGGCGGAGGTAATCATATAGCGCAAAGATAATCCCAACAGTCCGGTGACGACCAGCACTAAAAGGGATATAAAAACCATTAATTTTGTCTGAAAACGCACATGCCTTCACCGCCATTAAACAAAATATAGGAGCAGCGGATCAGCCGATCAACTCCCCAATACCATTCATTTTACTGTATTCCAGAAACAGCCGCACTTTTAATCTATCGAAAGAATGGTCTATAATAGAATAGTTACATAATGTGAGGAGGAAAATATTGTGATTATTATTCATGCTGATATGAAGGTTTTACCTGAAAAAAGAGAGGCTTTTCTACAACAAACCCAAGGATTGATCAGCGCATCACAAGCTGAAGAGGGCAATGTACGCTATACGTTAATGCAGGATCTGAATGATCCCAATGCATTTACGATGGTGGAAGAGTGGAAGGATGCTGCTGCTGTAGATTTCCATAACAATTCTACCCATTTCCAGGCATTTGTTGCTGCAGCGAAAGAACTGTTGGCTGCTCCGCTTGAAGTGAATGCTTTTCAGGATGCGACTAAACTGTAGTCATCCTGTTGGATCATTTATAACTAGGAATAGGAGGAGATAGACATGGGGAACATTGCGGATACAGCTTTACTAAATAACGGAGTTCAGATGCCTTGGCTTGGTTTTGGTACGTACAAGGCGGAAGGTAATGAGGTCTACGAAGCAGTCAAAACAGCCATTGAGGTCGGTTACCGTCACATTGATACGGCGGCGATCTACGGCAATGAGGAACTGGTCGGACAAGCCATTCGTGACAGTGGAGCGGCCAGAGAAAATCTGTTTGTGACCACTAAGCTTTGGAATCAAGATCAGGGCTACGATTCAACACTGCGTGCCTTCGAAGAAAGCCGCAAACGGCTGGGTCTGGACATTATTGATCTGTATCTCATTCATTGGCCTGGCAAGGACAAGTACAAGGAAACTTGGAAGGCATTCGAGCGGCTGTATGAAGAAGGAAGCGTACGCGCAATTGGAGTGAGCAACTTCCAAATCCACCATCTCGAAGACCTCCTCAAAGACAGCAACACTATGCCTGTCATCAATCAGGTAGAGCTTCACCCGCGTCTGACACAGCAAGAGCTGCATCAATACTGCCGGGAGCACCAGATTCAACTTGAGTCGTGGAGTCCATTGATGAAGGGGAAATTAACCGAGCAGGCAGATATCGTTGAGATTGCTGCCAAATACGGCAAAACGACTTCTCAGGTTATTTTGCGTTGGCATCTGGATCGGGGGATTGTAACGATTCCCAAATCGGTAACCGCGCATCGTATCCGCGAAAATGCCGATTTGTTCGATTTTGAACTGACGGCTGAGGATATTGACCGAATCAATGGTCTTCATCTGGATGAACGTGTAGGCACCCATCCCGATAAACTGTTGTTTTAAATAAATATTCACTTGTACAAAGAACCTCCCATCCTGCGTTTACCGCGGTTTGGGAGGTTCCTTTTTTTAGGTCAGATTTGCTTTGTCTAATTATTTGTATAGCTTACGATACAACAAGAAAGAATAGAGTACAGGAGCGATAACGGATATGATCAGTACGGTTAGGAAAATGACTACCCCCGCCATTCCACCGACCCACGCTGCCACCAACGCTGAAGCACCGCCGAGCATCATCATAGGCCCGCCGAAACGGTGCGTTTTACGCCATACCTCAGGATTAGACAGAGTCCACGGGGTGCGGATACCGAAGGTATAGTTCGGCTGTACCTGAGTCATATAATTCCCCATCACCATCAGCATCAGACCGATTAACCCTAAAATTATAGCATTCATTTGCAGTTGTATATTCAGGTTATACAGCAGCATTCCCCATCCAGCTACAGCGAGAACTACAGAAACACCTGCACGCGTAACTTCATAAGCTTTTGAAAATTTCTCATAATTAGCTCTGTTGGGGTCCATGTGGCGTGCCAATCGAATGACCAGCGGAACCAGACCCAATAGCACGAGCATAATAATAGAACCACTTTTGCTCGTATACCCGTCTGCTGTATTGTTAAAGTTAATATGCGTGACTAGAACATTGGGAAGGCGGTCGTACAGCAGTATAGCGCCTATGGCGGGTGATAAGGCAATCAAAGTTGTCAAAAGATCCATCAAGCTCCAAGGTGTTCGCAATTTCATTCAGATTCCTCCGCATCCTTAATAGGTTTTCCACTTTTCTTCGCAGGGGGATCGGAGTGGGCGATACTAAACATCCAACCGATCACATCCGCCACAACCGTTGTATGCAGGGTGTAGATAATGTTTTGCCCCTGTCGTTCATCCAGCACCAGCCCAGCTTGTTTCAGGATATTGAGATGGTGGGAGATGCTGGGTTTGCTAATTTGAAAATGTTCAGCTACTTCGCCTGCGCTCATGCTTTTTTCCTTTAAAAGCTGCAAGATTGTACGCCGGGTCGGATCAGCCAAAGCTTTAAAGGCATCATTCAAAATACATTTCCTCCTTTAGATATTTAGATAATATTCTAAATATCTAACACCATAGTAAAATAGAGCTATACTACATGTCAATGGATCAAGACATCATTTTAGAAAAAATGAACGAGGTCAATTATGTTTGTATAAAGCAATGAAATGGGCTATAATCAAATTATACAAAAATAAGATTCTTAATTTAGAATTAATTAGAGGAGGGAATAGATATGAAACACGTCTTTCGGAAAGGAAATGATCCGCAAGCCCCGGTTATTTTGCTGTTGCATGGTACCGGCGGGAATGAACAAGATTTGCTACCCTTGGCTGATATGGTAGCACCGGGAGCGTCTGTGCTCGGCGTGAGAGGGAATGTATTGGAAAATGGGATGCCGCGCTTCTTTCGCCGTTTGGCAGAGGGTGTGTTCGACATTGAGGATCTCGTATTTCGTACCAAAGAACTAAGCGAATTTGTGGATTCAGCAGCAGAGCAATACGAGTTTGACCGTAACAATGTGGTGGCTCTGGGTTATTCCAATGGAGCGAACATAGCGGCTAGTATGCTCTTTCATGATGCCAAAGCGCTGCGTGGGGCCATTCTCCATCATGCCATGGTGCCATTGCGAGGGCTGCAACTACCGAATTTGAATGGTGTCCCTGTATTTTTGTCTTCAGGTGAAAATGACCCGATTGTTCCAGCTGCGGAATCGCGGGAGCTGCAAGCTTTGCTGGAAGGGGCCGGGGCGCAGGTGGAAGCCTATTGGGAACGCAATGGTCATCAATTGACCCGTACGGAAGCCGAAGCAGCCGGCCAGTGGTTTAGAAAGCATTTTAATGTATAAAACAACTCGATAACGATCAAGCTACGGTTTAGCGCTCTAGTGAGCGATTCTAAGATTAGGAGGCGTCAAACCGATGGCAAAACCGGATAATCGAGCAGATAATGTGGAGCATTTGCAACAAAATATTCAGAATACATTGCAGAATCTTCATGAGGCCGAAGGATACCTAAATGAATTCTCCTCTGAAATCAGCAATGAGGAGCGTAAGCAAATCGAAGAAAAAAATAATCGCCGTAAACAAAGTATTAGATCATTTCGCGAAGAAGTGAAAGACGAAGCAGCACATTCGCAAGAATAGTTAAAAGCAGCGCGGCCCGACTCCGTGTTTCAATGGAGTCGGGTCGTTTTTTTATACAGAAATGATCATAATCCCACTCAATTTATTTTCCCCCTATAATGCATTGAGATCTGTTTTACACAAAAACGAATTTTTTTTGAATAATGTTGTTGTAAACTAATT
>NZ_JCAJRU010000251.1:0-7025 GCF_059447605.1 Paenibacillus sp. N119s
AGAAGATTTTCGGACCTACGAAAGACTGGGAATGTCATTGTGGTAAGTACAAACGTGTACGGTATAAAGGTGTTGTCTGCGACCGTTGTGGAGTAGAAGTTACTCGCGCTAAGGTTCGCCGTGAACGTATGGGCCACATTGAGTTGGCTGCTCCTGTATCGCACATTTGGTACTTCAAAGGCATTCCGAGTCGTATGGGTCTTGCTCTTGATATGTCTCCAAGATCTTTGGAAGAGATCATTTACTTCGCATCTTATGTTGTAACCGATCCAGGAGATACGCCTTTGGAGAAAAAGCAACTCCTGTCCGAGAAAGAATATCGCAGCTACCGTGAGAAATATGGCTACGGATTCCAGGCGGGAATGGGTGCTGAAGCGGTTAAAAAGCTTCTTCAAGACTTGGATATAGACAAAGAATTGGAATTTTTAAAAGAAGAGCTGCGTACAGCTCAGGGACAACGTCGAAACCGTGCGATCAAACGCCTTGAAGTTATTGAGGCATTCCGTAATTCCGGTAACCAACCGGATTGGATGATCATGGACGTACTGCCTGTTATACCTCCTGAGCTTCGTCCGATGGTACAGCTGGATGGTGGACGTTTTGCTACTTCTGACCTTAATGATCTGTATCGTCGTGTTATTAACCGTAATAACCGTCTGAAACGCCTGTTAGATCTGGGTGCGCCAGATATTATCGTGCAAAATGAAAAACGGATGCTGCAGGAAGCTGTTGACGCTCTGATTGATAATGGTCGTCGTGGTCGTCCTGTTACAGGTCCGGGTAATCGTCCTTTGAAATCCCTCAGCCACATGCTGAAAGGTAAACAAGGACGTTTCCGTCAAAACTTGCTCGGGAAACGTGTTGACTATTCCGGTCGTTCCGTTATCGTTGTAGGTCCGTACTTGAAGATGTACCAATGCGGTCTGCCGAAAGAAATGGCGCTGGAGCTGTTCAAGCCTTTTGTAATGAAAGAGCTTGTGAACAAAGGTTTGGCACACAACATCAAGAGCGCGAAGCGTAAAGTGGAACGCGTGAGTGCTGAAGTATGGGACGTACTCGAAGAAGTAATCAAGGAACATCCAGTTCTTCTAAACCGTGCCCCTACGCTGCATAGACTGGGGATTCAAGCGTTTGAACCAATCTTGGTTGAAGGCCGTGCGATTCGTTTGCATCCGCTCGTATGTACGGCATATAATGCCGATTTTGACGGTGACCAAATGGCGGTTCACGTTCCGTTGTCTGCGGAAGCTCAAGCTGAAGCTCGTTTGCTCATGCTGGCATCCGGCAACATTTTGAATCCCAAAGACGGCAAGCCTGTTGTTACTCCTTCCCAGGATATGGTCCTTGGCTCATTCTATTTGACTATGGATAACAAGGAAGAAGAAGGAAGTAACATGATCCTTCGCAACCCGAATGAGGCGATCTCAGCTTATCAGCGTGGAACTGCGGGGCTTCATGCCCGTGTAGCTATTCCGGTTAAGGCGTTGAATAAAACGAGCTTTACAGAGAAGCAACAGGATGCAATGTTGATTACAACTGTGGGTAAAATTATCTTTAATGAGATATTCCCAGCAAGCTTCCCGTATATCAATGACGCTACTCGCGCTAACCTGCTCTATGGTACTGCTGAAGAGTTCTTTGTTTATGAGAAGGGTGTAAATCTTACTGAAGCCATTCAGAACGCTCCACAAGCTAGTGGAGTGGGTAAGGATTACCTTGGTAATATCATCGCCCGTTGCTTTGAGATTTACCACACAACAGAAACGGCTGTGATTTTGGATAAGATCAAACAGCTTGGCTTTACGTATTCCACTCGTGCAGGTGTAACGGTTGCTGTGGCAGACGTAGTTGTACCTCAAGAGAAACAGGATATTCTTAAAGCGTCTGACGATAAAGCACAAGTCGTAACGAATCAGTATCGTCGTGGTCTGATTACGAACGAGGAGCGCTATGACCGGATTATCGATATTTGGTCCAAGGCTAAAGATGATATCACAGACATTTTGATGAAATCCATGGATCGCTACAACTCCATCATGATGATGGTTGACTCCAAGGCGCGTGGTAATAAATCACAGATTACTCAGCTCGGCGGTATGCGCGGACTGATGGCGAATCCATCGGGTCGTATTATCGAGCTCCCAATCAAATCGAATTTCCGTGAAGGTCTGACAGTACTCGAGTACTTCATCTCCACACACGGAGCGCGTAAAGGTTTGGCGGATACAGCGTTACGTACAGCTGACTCTGGTTACCTGACTCGTCGTCTCGTTGACGTGGCACAAGATGTTATCGTGCGCGAAGATGACTGCGGAACGGATAAAGGCTTTACAGTAAGCCGCATCCAGGACGGTAAAGAAGTAATTGAGGACCTGTACGATCGTTTGGAAGGTCGTTATTGCTTCGAAACCGTACGTCATCCTGAGACTGGTGAGATTTTGGCTAGACGCAACGAACTGATTGACTCCAACAAAGCTGAAGCGATTGTTAAAGCTGGTGTAGAAAAAGTCCAAATTCGCTCCGTGCTAAGTTGCCGTGCTAAACATGGCGTCTGCAAAAAATGCTACGGTCGTAATCTGGCTACTGGCAAACACGTTGAGATTGGTGAAGCGGTTGGTATTATCGCGGCTCAATCCATCGGTGAACCAGGGACACAGCTCACCATGCGTACGTTCCACACAGGTGGTGTAGCGGGCGATGATATCACGCAAGGTTTGCCTCGTATTCAGGAGCTTTTTGAAGCACGTAATCCTAAAGGTCAGGCAACCATCAGTGAAATTGACGGTGTAGTTAAAGAGGTTCGCGAAGGGAAAGACCGTCGCGAAATCGACATTCAGGGTGAAGCTGAAACAAAAACCTATTCGGTTACTTATGGTTCACGTCTGCGCGTAAGCGAAGGCATGACTGTTGAAGCCGGGGATGAACTGACGGATGGTTCGATTGACCCTAAAGAAATGCTGCGTATTAAAGGTATTCGCGGGGTACAGAACTATATCCTCCAGGAAGTTCAACGTGTATATCGGAACCAGGGTGTAGAAATTAACGACAAGCACGTAGAAGTTATGATTCGTCAAATGTTGCGTAAAATTCGTATCATTGATGCGGGCGACACGACACTTCTTCCAGGTTCATTTGTTGATGTGCATGAGTATGAGAATGCAAACAAGATAGCTATTCTCAGTGGTCAAGAACCAGCAGTAGCCAAACCAGTTCTTCTTGGTATCACCAAGGCGTCTTTGGAAACTGACTCCTTCTTGTCAGCGGCTTCCTTCCAGGAAACTACTCGTGTCTTGACAGACGCAGCTATCAAAGGAAAAGTCGATCAGTTGCTTGGTCTGAAAGAAAATGTAATTATCGGTAAATTGATCCCTGCGGGAACAGGTATGAACCGTTACCGTAGCGTGAAATTTGCCCAGCCTGAAGAGGGGCAATCCTCATCTGAGGAGCTTGAACCCATTTCAGCTGAGTAATATAAAAATAGTATAATAAGCCCGGAACACCGTAGATATAAGCTTTGGGTAAAAGCTACAGCAACGGTGCTCCGGCGCTTCTTATGAAAAAGTAACGTACTACTTTGTTTGAATAGATTATAGTTGATAATTGTCTTGACATTGTTCATAGTCAATGCTAATATAGCAAAGGTGCGTGAGCAGCCTATATGCTATTGGGTCTTTTCGGAGGAATGAGATATGTCTAAAGAACAGGGACTACAAGATGCTCATGTCAAAATCGGTACCAAACAAACCATTCGTATGGTAGAATTGGGCTTCGCCTCAGAAGTATATGTGGCAGAAGATGCAGATCAGCGTCTCACTTCCAACATCATTGATTTGTGCGATAAGCAAGGAGTCAAAGTGACTCTCGTAGATACAATGAAAAATCTCGGAGCTGCATGCGGGATTGAAGTGGGGGCCGCGATGGTTGCTATCGTAAAACAATAGGGTAAGGAACGTTTTTGTCTAGGGAATCGTTATTCTTGGCGGCAAAGACTTTTCATTTGTTCTTTTATGAACCGCCTGGGTCTGTGGACTTAGATAAGGTTTGTAAAGTAACAGCAAAAATTGAGGAAGGGGGTGGCAACCAACATGCCAACTATTAACCAACTGGTTCGTAAAGGACGTCAAGCCAAAATCGAGAAATCGAAATCACCAGCTTTGCAAAAAGGTTTTAATGCCTTGAAACGTGAAGCTACTGACATCAGCGCCCCACAAAAACGTGGAGTATGCACTCGTGTAGGTACTATGACTCCGAAAAAACCAAACTCCGCACTTCGTAAATATGCTCGTGTTCGCTTGACGAACCGTGTAGAGGTGACTGCTTACATTCCAGGTATTGGACATAACCTTCAAGAACACAGCGTAGTGCTGATTCGTGGCGGTCGTGTAAAAGACCTTCCGGGTGTGCGTTATCACATCGTTCGCGGTGCTTTGGATACTGCAGGCGTAAATAACCGCATGCAAGCTCGTTCCAAATACGGCGCAAAACGCCCTAAAGCTAAAAAATCCTAATGAATATAAACCGCGTATGCAGGTTTAACATGTAAGAAAGGGGGATATCCATGCCACGCAAAGGTCCAGTTACCAAAAGAGACGTGTTGCCAGATCCGGTATACAACAGCAAGTTGGTTACTCGCTTGATCAACCGCATCATGCTCGACGGAAAAAGAGGCGTTGCTCAAAGCATTCTGTATAATGCGTTCAAGCTTATCCAAGAACGTACGGGGAATGACCCGATGGAAGTTTTTGAAGCAGCTATCAAGAATATCATGCCAGTCCTGGAAGTTAAAGCACGCCGTGTCGGCGGTGCCAACTACCAAGTACCAATCGAGGTAAAACCAGAAAGACGTACGTCCCTGGGATTACGTTGGCTCGTAAACTACTCCCGCAACCGCGGCGAGAAAACTATGGAAGAGCGTTTGGCGGCTGAGATTATCGATGCTTCCAACAACACAGGCGCTTCCGTGAAAAAACGTGAAGACACGCACAAAATGGCTGAAGCGAACAAAGCGTTTGCTCACTATCGTTGGTAGGATTCAGCTTAAAAAAATAACTTCAATTTTGAAGGGAGACCCATTTCATGGCAAGAGAGTTCTCCTTGAAAAATACACGTAATATCGGGATCATGGCTCATATTGACGCGGGTAAAACCACAACAACAGAGCGGATCTTGTTCTACACAGGCCGTACGCACAAAATCGGTGAAGTTCACGAAGGTGCTGCAACAATGGACTGGATGGAGCAAGAACAAGAGCGCGGAATCACGATTACTTCCGCTGCGACGACCGCTGCCTGGAAAGGTCACCGCGTCAATATCATCGACACCCCGGGGCACGTTGACTTCACTGTTGAAGTTGAACGTTCCCTTCGTGTATTGGACGGAGCAGTTGGTGTTTTCAGTGCGAAAGAAGGCGTTGAGCCTCAGTCTGAAACTGTATGGAGACAGGCTGATCGCTATGGCGTTCCACGTATCGCATATGTAAACAAAATGGATATTATTGGTGCCGACTTCTTGAACGTTGTAGCTGATATGCGTGATCGCCTTCAAGCGAACGCAGTTGCGATTCAACTTCCAATCGGTGCAGAAAATGACTTTTTAGGTATCATTGATATCGTTGGACAAAAGGCATATATGTACAAAGATGACCTTGGTCAAAATATCGAAGAAACCGAAATTCCCGCGGAATACAAAGACAAAGTCGAAGAACTCCGCAACGAATTGATTGAGAAGGTTGCTGAACTGGACGAAGATTTGACTATGAAATACCTTGAAGGTGAAGAGATCACGGTTGAAGAAATTAAAGCCGCTCTCCGCAAAGGTGTTGTAGAAGTTAAGATCTTCCCAGTTATCTGTGGATCTTCTTACCGTAACAAAGGTGTTCAGTTAATGCTGGACGCTGTTGTTGATTACCTGCCAGCTCCTATTGATGTACCGAGTATTCAAGGTCATCTGGAAGATGGTACAGAAGTTGAACGTCATTCTTCTGATGAAGAGCCTTTCTCCGCATTGGCCTTCAAAATTATGACGGACCCTTACGTTGGTAAGTTGACATTCTTCCGCGTATACTCCGGTGTGCTTCAATCCGGTTCCTACGTATTGAATGCAACAAAGGGCAAACGTGAACGTATCGGACGTATTCTTCAAATGCATGCGAACAGCCGTCAAGAAATCACTGAAGTATACTCCGGTGACATTGCGGCAGCCGTAGGTTTGAAAGATACAGGTACAGGTGATACACTGTGTGATGAGAAGAATCCAGTTATTCTCGAGTCCATGAATTTCCCTGATCCGGTTATCGAAATCGCGGTTGAGCCTAAAACCAAAGCTGACCAAGACAAAATGGCAGTTGCACTCGGTAAGTTGACCGAAGAAGATCCAACTCTTCGCGCTTCTACTAACGAAGAAACTGGCCAAACTATCTTGGCGGGTATGGGTGAGCTTCACTTGGACATTATCATTGACCGCATGCGTCGTGAGTTCAAAGTGGAAACTAATGTAGGTAAACCACAAGTAGCATACCGTGAAACATTCCGTGCTCCAGCACGTGTTGAAGGTAAGTTTGTTCGTCAATCCGGTGGTCGTGGTCAATATGGTCACGTATGGGTTGAGTTCGAACCACTTGAAGCAGGTACAGGTAGCCAGTTTGAAAGCAAGGTTGTCGGTGGTTCTGTTCCAAGAGAATACATCGGACCTGCACTTGCTGGTATTGAAGAGCAAATGAAAAACGGTGTCCTGGCTGGCTTCCCGCTGGTGGACGTTAAAGCTACAATCGTGGATGGATCATACCATGATGTCGATTCCAATGAAATGGCATTTAAAATTGCCGGTTCAATGGCGCTGAAAGCAGCGAAAGACAAATGTAAACCTGTATTGCTTGAGCCGATTATGAAAGTTGAAGTAACGGTTCCAGAGGAATACATGGGAGACGTAATGGGTATGTTGAACTCCCGTCGTGGTCGGATTGAAGGTATGGATTCCCGTGGCGGTGCCCAAATCATTCGTGCAATGGTTCCATTGTCCGAAATGTT
>NZ_JCAJRU010000252.1:0-6989 GCF_059447605.1 Paenibacillus sp. N119s
ATCAATGGTAATAAACTGTATTTAGGTAAACAGCAAAAAATTATTACAGAAAATCAAGCAATCACTATCCTTTTGGATAAAATAAAAAACGACGCCACTAAATATAATTTACACGTAATGGTTGAAGGGATCGAAGGAACAAAATACTCTTTAAGAGCCTACGAAGACTTTCCTGATCACATTGCTACTTATGGATTCTATTATGTAGACAAATACACTGGTAAAGTAACTAAATATGACATTGTGCAGGATAAAGAAGTGGCAATTTAAGGATGGGTGTTCCCCATCCTTTTTTTATAAAACGATCCTACTCCCAGACTATCGCTTCAATTGAGCTTCCTTCGAAGTTCCAGACTTACGATCGAATGTAATCGGACCTTTACGGTTCACAATCCGCTTCAAATCCACGGTCATTTCATTCTTCAATTTATCTATAAGCTGATCCTCTCGAATGCCTTTGCTTTTAGCAACCTCGGCCAACGATTTTCCTTGTCCCAGTTCTTTTTCTAACTGGACAGGTGTGATCCCCAGCAGTCTGGCTACTTTCTCGTTGAGATGGTGATTCAAGCCGCCAGGTCTTTTACCGTGTCTATGTCTGTGCACATGTCCGTGCTCGTGATCGTTGCCCTGTGGTTCAACCTTCCACTGACGGGCTTCTCCTTGGACCGAAACATTGGGAGTGAGAGCTTGCAACGAAGTAGCCGATTCAATATCAGATGCTCCCGCAATACTTGCAGTACCGTACATCATCACTCCTCCATATAGGATAGCAGCGGTCAATTTCCATTGTTTATTCATGTTGCAGACCCTTCTTTCACCCTTTTTCATCTATATTTTCTCTTTCAGCTTTTTTTATTCATTTTATATGCTTTTCACAACATTCTTTACGCAAAAATAACAAATTCTTGAAAATTGCAATCTGTTGTATAATGGCGGGTAACAACCAGAGGTCGCTATAAAAACATTTATAAGAGATGCGGGTGATAGCCATGGAATGGTATTTTGCATACAAAGAAGAATTGGAAAAGGTATTCCGCCAAGCGGAGGAACGGACATCCGCATTTCCGGCACCCTTTCATCAAGAGGGGTTAGACTTCCTGGCGCGGTTTAATCCGTTACGGGAAGATAGTACACGTAATTATATATGCTATTTACTTCCATTTTGGCTGCAGGAACTCACAGGACTATCCTCCGAAGTATGTCGCAAGCTGTCACTCGGAAATGTGTTCATCATGGCGCACTATTTTATTCAAGACGATGTGATGGACACAGCAGCAGACAACCGTAAAATTCAACTCGCCTTAAGCCAGCTTTTCTATACCGAGTGTCTGAGCATTTATCAGGACCTTTTTCCAGCAACCTCTCCTTTTTGGTCATATGCCCGGACATATGTGAACGAATGGGCCGTTAGTGTGACATCCGAAGGAACAGAGGACTATTTTCAAGGGGAACGACATAAGGTCGCACTGAAAGCAAGCCCGCTAAAAATGGCTGGCACGGGTGCTTTACTACTCGCAGGCCATGCTGATCTGATTCAAACCGTTACCCATATGACGGATTTAGCACTGCTGGTCCTCCAAATGTCGGATGATTGGGCGGATTGGTCAGAAGATTTGGTGGAACATAGCTATAACTGCCTATTGTCCCATATTAGTGCCGAACAGAAGATAGCGTACTGTGAAGGACTAGGACCACAACAAATTCAGGAAGCGATTTATGTACGTGACGTGCTCACCAGCTATGTGAGCATTGCTGATCAAGCAGTCCAGCAGCTCAATTCTATGGAGCCTTCCATCCATGATCTGCATAGTTTTGCGCATTCCATCGCAGCAGAACTGGGCGAAGAGGCGGCAGAAATTGAAGGCGGACGCTCACATTTGAGAAGAGGCGGACTTGACTATTGGCTCTCCAAAAATATGAAATAGTCCTAGATTTTTCCGAGACTTTCGTGGTATACTAACTAGGTAATTATAACCAATTGAATGAGAGGGTGAATTTTGATGGCTACTGAAGTTCTTCAAACACAAGTCATTCAAAAAGCTTGGGAGGATGCCAGTTTCAGAGAAAAACTGATGGCAGATCCTAAATCTGCAATTCGTGATGTGTTAGGAGTCGTGATCCCCGACCATATCCAAATCAAAACGGTAGAGGAAACGCCTGATCAGTTTTACCTGGTCATCCCTCCAGACCCTTCCGGCGTGCTGGCTGCATCCCAGAAACCTCGCTCCATGTGGTAATTGGTGCGTTGCAGCTTATTTATGCTATAACTTTTTAGTCTCATGCGGGTGGGCTCAGTAAGCTTCCTCCGCTTTCTCCGAACGAAAAAAAGCCGGATCTTATCCGGCTACGGGGAAGCGGATGGTCGCTTCTGTTCCCACCCCTTTTGCACTTGTAAAAGTTATTTTACCATTCATCGCCTCAATAATCCGAAAGGTCACCATCATCCCCAAACCCGTTCCTTTAGTCTTATTCGAAAAATAAGGTTCGCCTAGTCTAGATAAGGTCTGAGCATCCATCCCTTCACCATTATCTCGAATATGAATGACTGCTTCTCCATTGTCCACATAAGCCCATATATGAATATGTCCTTGTTCTCGCAGCGCTTCAATGCTGTTTTTGATGATATTGATGAATGCCTGCTTGAATTTGGAAGAATTCCCCCTCACTTTGATTTCCTGGGGAATATCCAGCGAAATTTTACCACCTTGCAAATTAGCCATCGGACTGATGATTCCTTCAATATGTTTGAACTCATCCAAAATGGTCAACGTTTTGGTATGTTCAAACTCTGGTTTGGCAAAAGTCAGAAAATCGGTAATAATCGCGGAAGCGCGATCCAGCTCCTCCAGAGCGATATGCAGATAGTCTTTGTTCTTACCATCCTCCTGCTTGCTCATCAACTGAAGAAATCCACGTGTAACCTGGAGCGGATTGCGTACCTCATGAGCTACAGATGCAGCCAAATCACTAATAATCTCCATTTTCTCCGAACGTTGAAGCTCATTATTGAACATCTCCAGTTCTCTGGAATACCGAACTACCTGCTTGTGCTTTTCCGCCAGCCTTCTGCCCAAGATCGCAATCAATGCCAGGACAAAGCCAAACACGCCCCATTTCCATAGAAACATATTGTAGTGTCCGTCCCGAATGAAGAACCAGCTTAGTTCTGTAATAGAGATGACAGCAAAAAATGCAAATCCTGTCGATAAAATAATCGCTTCACGGTCTCCTTTAAGGGCCATGCGAACCGAAGCGAATACCAGAAGGACCAGCAAAGCTACGAGTAATATACAGAGGATATTGACACTGAAAAAATAATATATATTGTTCAGTCGCTCCTGTGCTCCTAGATTCACAATCATCATGGTGAAGCAGAACAAAGAGTAGGCGGTTAACACTTTTCTAAATTTGCGAATCAGTATAATCGAATTGATATTTTGTTCAAAAAAGAAGGCTAAGGAAGGCAGCAGAATAAACAACGCCACATCAAACAGTTGTAAATACAGCTTGCCATAGCTGCGGTAGAACGTGTACAAAAATGGCGAATACGTTACGATCAGCAGACCGATAGACAATACAATCGCGCTTAGGGACAGCCACATGGCCATGCTCGGGCGGAACAGGAAAAACGAGCAGATCAGCAGTATCAGCGCGATAAAGATAAATGTACTGCCTAGAACAATATCCAAAATATCAATTCTGACCAAGGTTCCCAGCAAGTCACGATAATCCCCGGTTAACACATTTCCGCTAATGCCCAGTCTATGCTTGCTGCTTTCCGTCCATATGTATAATGTTTTGCCGCTGTCATCTGGCTTCAGCGGAATCAGAATGCGATTATTCTCATAATTGTATCCACGGTAGGATTCATAAAAATTGGTACCATCTTTATACAGCGTAATATGTCTGCCATAAATATTTTCAAAAAGTATCGCTGGTGTCTCATCATTTAGTGAAGGTAACTTAATACGAATCCACGCGGTGCCTCTATTACCCGGCTGCTTGAGCAGTTGTGTATCATCTTCAATATGCATCCACGCCTTACTGGGATCCTTTACCTCATCTAAAGAGCCATCCTCGTTTTCTGCTCCCCATCTCATATCCCAGGAGGGTATATTATTCTCAATTTCCGGGGTCATTTTGGCTGCATAGCCAGTAGGGTCCAGCGACAATAGTATCACAATGACCGCTAGCAGAGCGGCGACAGCTTTGGGCACATGCCTCATATTAAGCACCTCAAAGTTACATAGTAGGATTTACAAGTTTGTATATGTTTTAACAATTTTCTCGTCCTAAAATTATATTATTCTATACGATGATGTTCATACCTTCTTCATAATAAGGGTATCATGTTCTTTTTAATCATTATTTGTAAAATCTTCATATTGATTAATGATCATTTCCTGTTCACGCCGCTCCATCTGCTCTCTGACCCTAATCCAAGGTTCACATTCTTCATCCTCATATATCGTCCAAATATCAGAGAATAAATAATCACGTATTTCTACTATTTTTCCGGCCTGTCCGCCATCTGTCCAGTATAAACCATCCGAGCGCCGAATAACGGTACGCGAATAGCCTGGGGTAGATGCCTTTTGACCTACTCGAATCCGGCTAATCATCGGACCAAACATGTACCATTCCAATTCATATCCCTCCAGCTCTTCTTTATCATATCACAGCATTTATAAAAAAAACGCGAATTGGGAAAGAGCAACTCCCTGATCGCATGATTTTAACTTCTTGCAGACACACTAACACAAGGTTTAGCCGTTCTGCAGTTTGGGTAAGGTCGAATTAAGCAGCAAAAAGTAAAGGAGCTGAGTTAGATGGCCAATCGCAACAATCCAAATACGGAGCTACAGGATCATGATTTTGAGCCTTCCCTGCAAAATGCAGAAACAAACTGGGAGAATCTGATCGAGGGACCGGATACTCCTCTGGAGGATATTCCAGATGCTGATGAACTGGTTCCCAACAGTCCTGCTGATCCTTCTGCGCCTGCTGAATTCCTGCATGGTACAGATTTGCTGAACGGTACCGATGGGGATGAAGAAGAACAACTGGATAGCGACGATATTCTGGATTAATCACTTCATGTTATAAGGGGCAAGAAAGCGGTTTCCCTTCCTGCTCTGCGGGTAATGAAGGGTATACACTGAAAGGAGTTGACCGATCTCCTATGTACAAAGATCCGATGTCTCAGGCTGATATGGAGTACAAACGCTATAGAGCCCTGAATCCTGTGGAAGCAGACGACCGCAGAACTGCGGACAAGACCCATACCGACGATACCTCTAACGAAGATAACCCACGAGGAGTAGCATCTGCGGAGCCTGAACCCAAAGATCAGGCATGATGAAAGGACAGATAGGGAATGCAAAAAATAGAATCGGAAAATCAGGGCTTGCCTTCTGCATCCACTTTGTTTAAAATAAGGTCAAATCTTTTGATTACCATGAACAAAGACATGGACGGAGACAAGTAAACGTCTAACGGATTCCCACAGAAAGGTACGTATTGCTGAGAGCGTACCGCAATCCTGCGTTGAAATTCACTCCCGAGTCGAGCCTTGAACCGATAGAAGGATGCATTCCTTTGTTCGCTGTAGAGGTATCCGGAAGCCCCCGTTACGGGCATCAAGCTCAGAGGTTACTGCCGTCAATTGAATGACGTTGACGACTTGTATGTATACTTCTGTAATTAGGGTGGTACCACGGCATTCGTCCCTGCGACGAGTGCCTTTTTGTGTTATTTTCTGCAAAAGGTCTTCGGGCTGAAAGAAAAAACAATTTAAATTCGGGAAGGGTGTACTGTATGTCAACCAATGAAAACTCTTTGGAACTGTTGCGGGAACAGCTCGATGCTACCAACTTGCAATTGCTGGAGCTGCTGTCCCAACGCGCTGAACTGGCGGGACAGCTTGGAAAATTGAAAGAAGCTCAAGGAGTACCTGACTTTGATCCAGTGCGTGAGCAACAAATGCTGGACAAGCTGATCGCAGCTAATCGTGGACCTTTCGACGATGCTACGATTCGCCAGTTGTTCAAAGATATTTTTAAAGCTTCTCTGAACTATCAAAAAGAGGAACATAAAAAACATCTGATCGTCAGCCGTAAAAATCAGCCAGATAGCACGGTTATCAAGGTTAAGGATACGCTGGTGGGCGGCAAAGCCTCCATCATGGTTGCAGGGCCTTGCTCAGTAGAAAGCTACCAGCAAACGCGCGAGGTAGGTGCGGCTCTCAAGGAAGCCGGTGTACCGATTCTGCGTGGTGGTGCGTTCAAACCGCGTACCTCTCCGTACGATTTCCAAGGGCTAGGTATCGAAGGCCTGCAAATCCTCAAGCGCGTAGGCGACGAGTTCGGGCTGGCTACAATCAGTGAAATCGTCGATCCAAGACATTTGGAGGAAGCAATCCCATACATCGATATTATTCAAATTGGCGCGCGCAACATGCATAACTTTGAATTGCTTAAAGCTGCGGGTGAAACCAGAACTCCGGTTCTGCTCAAACGCGGACTGGCTGCGACCATGGAGGAGTTCCTGCATGCTGCCGAATACATCGTTTCCCGTGGCAACACGCAAGTCATGCTGATTGAACGCGGTATTCGTACGTATGAAAAATGGACACGCAACACGCTGGATATTTCCGCGGTTCCGATTTTGAAAAAAGAAAGCCATCTGCCTGTATTGGTGGACGTGACTCACTCTACAGGACGTAAGGACATCCTGGCCCCTTGCGCCAAAGCTGCCCTGGCAGCTGGTGCTGACGGGATCATGGTAGAAGTTCACCCGAACCCGGCAGTTGCTTTGTCCGACGCCCAGCAACAGCTGAACATACCTGAGTTCCATAAATTCCTGTCTGAAGTCAAAGAATCCGGTTTGTTCAAAGCGTAAAACTAACTTTATGCCTAAAATCTTCAATAAAAAGAATACCTAAAAGGTTATCATCCTAAACACAGCATTCAACAAATTAGGCTCATGGA
>NZ_JCAJRU010000253.1:0-6940 GCF_059447605.1 Paenibacillus sp. N119s
ATCGTGAGTATTCAAGTGAAATTGCCGGATGGAGCCGTACGCGAGTACGAGCAGGGCGTAACCATCGCTGACGTGGCCGGTTCGATCAGCTCCGGGCTGAAAAAGAACGCAGTAGCAGGTAAAGTAAACGGGAAGGCTGTCGATCTGAACACCGTTTTGGATCAGAACGTTGACCTTGAAATTATTACGCTGGACAGTGCGGACGGTCTGGAAATTTACCGTCACAGCACAGCGCATTTGCTGGCACAGGCGCTCAAACGCATTTATGGTGAGAAAAATGTGAAGCTGGGTATTGGCCCGGTCATTGACAGCGGCTTCTACTATGACATTGATATCGAAAACCCGTTGTCCGTTGACGATCTGGCGAAGATCGAAAAGGAAATGGCGAAGATTACGCAGGAAAATCTGCCGATTACACGTCGTGTGGTTAGCCGTGAGGAAGCAACTCGCATTTTTGGTGAACTGGAAGATCCATTGAAACTGGAACTGATTCGTGATTTGCCGGAAGAAGCGGAAATTACGATCTATGATCAAGGCGAATTTTTTGACCTGTGTCGTGGCCCGCATTTGCCATCCACTGGTCGTATCAAAGCTTTCAAACTGTTAAGTGTAGCAGGTGCATACTGGAGAGGCGATTCCAATAACAAGATGCTGCAACGTATCTACGGAACAGCATTCCCTAAAAAAGCTCAACTGGATGAGCACCTGCACATGCTGGAAGAAGCGAAAAAACGCGACCATCGCAAGCTAGGTAAGGAACTGGAACTGTTCATGTTCTCCGAAGAAGCACCTGGCATGCCGTTCTACCTGCCTAAAGGTATGGTGGTGCGTACTGCGCTCGAAGATTACTCCCGCGACATTCAACGTCTGCATGGCTATGAAGAAGTACGTACACCGCTGATGATGAACAACCGTCTGTGGGAACAATCGGGACACTATGACCATTACAAAGAAAATATGTACTTCTCCGAAGTAGATGAAACTACATTTGCTCTGAAACCGATGAACTGCCCGGGGCATATGCTTGTGTTTAAAAATGAACTTCATTCTTACCGCGATCTGCCGATTCGTATATCCGAATTTGGGCAAGTGCATCGTCATGAGCTGTCCGGTGCGTTGAACGGTATGATGCGTGTTCGTACATTCTGTCAGGATGATGCGCATATTTTCGTTACACCAGAACAGATTGAAAAAGAGATTACGGACGTAATCAAGCTGATTAACGAAATGTACAGTGTGTTTGGCTTTGAATTCACAGTGGAGTTGTCCACACGTCCAGATGACTTTATGGGCGAGCCAGCGCTGTGGGATCAAGCGGAACAAGCTCTGCAGAACGTGCTGGAACATCTGGGTATGAACTACCGTATTAATGCGGGAGATGGAGCGTTTTATGGTCCGAAAATTGACTTCCACATTCTCGATGCGCTCAAACGCAGCTGGCAGTGCGGAACGATCCAATTGGACTTCCAAATGCCTGAGAAGTTCGACCTCACTTATGTGGGCGAAGACAACCAGAAGCACCGTCCGGTCGTTATTCACCGTGCCATCTATGGTTCGATCGACCGCTTCATGGGCATCCTGACTGAGCATTTTACAGGCGCATTCCCATTGTGGTTGGCTCCTGTTCATGCGAAGCTGTTGCCTGTATCCGAGAACTATATCGAGACTGCCAATGAGGTGCAGGAAGCATTGCTGAAAGCGGGTCTGCGCGTCGAAGTGGATACTCGGAATGAGAAGCTTGGTTATAAAATCCGTGAAGCGCAATTGGAGAAGGTTCCATACATGTTCGTTATCGGGGAAAATGAAAAAACAACCGGTACTGTAGCAGTGCGCAAACGGGGCGAAGGCGATCTGGGATCATTCAGCATTGCAGACATCGTTGAGAAAATAAGCACAGAGATTCGCGAGAAGCAGTAATATTTGATTGAAACAAATGTGTAAAAGAGCCGTCAAAATCAGGATCGTAGTGGTTTTGACGGCTCTTTATTTATACATCATACATAAGTTCCTAAGTTCCAGCACAAGGGGGAACAACCCCATATGAATGCTTTAGTTATCCCGTGCCTGTATGGCTAGCAAGTCTGTGACCTCGAAGTAGCGTGATCTGCGGGAAGGGAGAGTGTCTTCAGAGCTGACTCCTCAGCTCGTTTCCCTGGAGACTCTTCCACATCCTGTTCCTCGCTAAGCGATAAAATTTCCCCGCGCAACTTGAGCATTTTCTGATCCAGTTCGTAGGTTGCACGTGCAGCTTCAGCCAACCCGTTAACCACGTGTTCGGGCACTTTTTTATCAAACTTATAGTACAAAATATGCTCCATACTGGCCCAAAAATCCATAGCCAATGTGCGCATTTGAATTTCGACTTTAATCCAGCGTGTGCCCTCAAACAGGATCAGTGGAATCTCCACAATGACATGTAGACTCTGATAGCCGTTGGGCTTAGGATGGGCAATATAGTCCTTGACCTCCAAAATACGAATGTCTTCCCGTGTGCGGAGGTGATCCATCAGGCGATAGATATCTTTGACAAATGCGCATACCACACGCATGCCTGCGATATCATGAATTTCACGCAATATATTGTCCAGGGTGACCTCATGCCCTTTACGCCGAACCTTCTCTACAATGCTGTGGGGTTCTTTGATCCGGGTTTTAATGTGCTCAATCGGACTAAAACCATCTATTAGCTTCCATTCCGTCTGAATCAGCTTAATTTTGTTCTTTAATTCCTCCAAAGCTAGTTGATAAAGGACAGGGATCTTCTTCCATTCCTCTAGTTGCTTGGCGTCCACACTGTTCTGGTCCAGCTGTAGCTGAAATTCCTGCAAGGGCAAAGGGACAGCATTCAAGTGCTTCCAATCCGGTTCATTCACAGAGCATTCTCCTAAATGAGGCTTACGATGTCCTCGATCTATTTCGTAAAGATGGATTACCGTATATATTGTACACTATGTCAAAACGCACAGGCAAAGGCGAGGCGGACAAAGAAATGAGAAAAAAATAATAATTATTGTGGTAAAACCGAGTAATCCGATGTATAATTGCAAAAATGCTGATTTAAAGCATTAAACTTTTAAAAAAATAGCACAAGTATTGAGTAGTCGTCATTAGACTAAACATAAAAATTACAGAAAATGAGGATGAGAAAAATGGCAAAAGTAGAAAGCTTCCAATTAGACCACACGATTGTAAAGGCTCCTTATGTAAGAGCAGCGGGAGTAGAGCATGATGAAAAAGGAAGCACGGTACAAAAGTATGACCTGAGATTTCTGCAACCGAACGAAGACGCACTGCCAACAGCTGCTGTACACACGCTGGAGCATTTATTGGCGACGTATCTGAGAGATGAAATCAAGGGAATTATCGATATTTCTCCTATGGGCTGCAGAACAGGGTTCTACTTGATTTTATGGAATGAACACGAGCCTGAGGAAATTGCACTCGCTTTGGAAAAAACGCTGAAAAGAATTCTGGAAACGACAGAAGTTCCGGCTGTTACTGCATTGGAATGCGGGAACTACAAGGACCATTCTCTTTTTTCAGCACAGGAATATGTGAAGATTGTATTGGAGGCTGGCATTAGCCGCGATCCTTTCAAAAGAGTATTTTAAAATCTATGATCTCAATAGACCTATCTCATCAAACAGCAGTAGTGACAGGCGGCAAGTCAGGTATAGGCAAAGGGATTGTAGAGCTTTTCATTCAAAGTGGAGCTAAAGTGATTTCTGCTGATATTTCTTATGAAGAGCCGTATAGAGTGGTCCATTCACAGTTGGTCGAAACTCAATTGGACATATCCAAGCCGGATGATATCGAAAGATGGTGCGATTTGCTCATCAGTGAAACGGGAATTCCTGATATATTGGTGAACTGTGCTGGCACTTCTACGATGGATTACGTCATTAATAGTAAGTTAGCTGATTGGGAGAAGGTATTTTCGATCAATTCAACTGGACTGTATGTCGTATCCAAACGGTTTGCCAAGGAAATGGTGGACGCGGGTAAATCGGGACGAATCATCCAAATTGCTTCACAGGCCGGAAAAAATGGATATCGGGCTATGGGGGGATACTGTGCATCCAAACATGCGGTTCTCGGCTTGACCAAGGTGATGGCCATTGAACTAGCTCCGCATCAAATTTTGGTAAATGCGGTTTGTCCCGGTATCGTAGAAACGCCGATGAAGCATCGCGAGCGGATTGAAGGGGGCGTTATTCGCGGAATGACTGCCCAGGAAATATATGAAGAAGATTGTTCGCAGGTACCTCTGGGGAGAACCGCCGAGGTCGAGGATGTCGCCAATGTAGTGCTCTTTCTGGCAAGTCCGCTCTCCGCATATATGACAGGACAAGCGATTAATGTAACAGGTGGAATGACGATGCACTAGCATACTAGTATGATCTGGGGGATAACAACATGAAGAAATCGTTCGTTTTACTATTAGGGATTAGTTTATTACTCATAGCCGCAGGCTGCGGCAATAAAAGTACAGACAGTAACGGCTCCACCTCCGCTTCCGGTTCGGAAACGCAAAAGATAGTCATCGGCTCTATGGGGTCTGACGCTCAGATTTGGAGGCATATTGCCCAATCTCAGGCGGCCAAGGATGCCAAGCTGGATATTGAAGTCAAAGAGATTAACGGCGGAATCGAAACGAACAATGCGACGAGACAAGGCGATGTGGATGTGAATGCGTTCCAATCGTGGGCGTATCTGGTGAGCTATAACAAAGAGAGCAAAGCCGATTTGAAGGCGATAGCCACAACCTATCTGGAGCCGATGGGGATTTATTCGCAAAAATTCAAAAGCATTAATGAAGTGACCGACGGAGCGTTGGTGGCTTTGGCGGACAATCCGGCGAATACAGCAAGAGGTTTGAGGCTGCTGGAAGCCTCCGGTTTAATTAAGCTTAAACCTGATTTTGATGATGCCTTAGGTACAGTCAACGATATTACTAGCAATCCTAAAAACCTGAAATTTGAACTAATCGATGATAAAACAGGTCCGCGCGTGATTCAAGATGTAGGCTTGGTGTTGATTGGGAACACGATTGCTTTGGAAGGCGGTCTGAACGTACTGAAAGATTCCTTGTTCCATGAAGAGATCAGTCAGTCGACAAAGAACAATATTAACGTTCTGGCTACTTCATCCGATAAGGCAAATGATAAGGGACTACAAAAGTTAGCAGATCTCTATCATAACGAGGATACTCAAAAGTACATTAAGGATGAATTTGGCGGTACCAAAGTAGAGGTTAAAGAGCCTGTTTCTTATTTGGAAGGACAAACTGCAAAATAAACAAAAAGAGGTCAGCCAGATTTTCTGGTTGACCTCTTTTTGTTCGTTTGAGGCTTCTATTCGTAATTTCAGTGGTCGTTTTAGGCTTGAGCATGAGTTTCGGCTCGGTAATGCTTGGGGGAGAATCCCTTTATCTTTTTAAAAATTTTTGAGAAGAGTAGAGGATCATTGTAGCCGACTGAACGGGAAATATCGCCTATCGAAAGTTCAGCGTTCCCCATCAATTCACAGGCTTTGTTGATTCTATAGCGAATCAAATAATCCTGAATGCTTGTGTTTACTCGTTGTTTGAATAATGAACATAAATAGCTTCGATTGAGACCGATAAAATGTGCAATATGCTCAATGGTAATTTTCTGAGCATAATTCATTTCGATAAAGTCCTTCACTTTTTCAACGTAAATTTCTGCCCGACCTTCCTTTTGGTCGGAAGACGCTGCCGGACTGAACTCTATAAGCTCCGATAACATTAAGTAAAGCAGCCCGGTCAGTCTGGTTTCCCGACCCTTAGGGCATTCACTTGATACGTTCATTTGCTGCAAATACTGATAAATCAATTGGTCTCCTTCAAAGTAGAGGATTGGTGACGTCATCGTCAGGCCCGCTTGCTTGAGAAGTGTTTCTGCCAGTGTCCCATTAAAACCAAACCAGCAATAAGACCAAGGGTTTATGGCATCAGCTTGATAATAAGTGATGACTTGCGGGCAGATTAGAAACCACTGTCCTTTCCGCAGGCGGTAGCTGAATCCACCGACCTCAAAGATCCCCTCGCCGTCCAAAATATAATGGAGCAAATAGTGATCTCTTATCGCAGGTCCAAAAAAGTGACTAGGTATGCATTCCTCTATGCCAAACTGAGTTAGATACAATTCAGAGTGTTGTTTACTACGTGGCAAATACTCGATCACGGTAAAATCCCCTTATGTAAATTATCAAGCATTATAACATAAATAGTGAGCACCATGCCATGTACTTCATATCTAAAATTAATATATGATTTCTGTAGAACCTATTGCTATATTGTTGGGTCTTACCAAGCTTTACACCATATGAGCTTAGTTGATGACTGTTACAAAATGCTTCTTCTGAGTGCCTTTTTAGGTGTGGATATCTGATGATTATTATTTATGAGAGGGGTTATTTTCCCAATGGGTATCATTGTTCAAGAGCAACCGGGTCTGTTTCATTTACAGTCGTCTGGCATGAGTTATATTATTCAGATTGTCGATGGATTTCCTGTGCATGTATACTGGGGAGACAGGTTGAAGCACCGTGAGCCGATGGCTGATCTATTGCTTCACACTCCCGCGACGGCTGGATTGGATCGGCTGCCGCAAGAATACCCACAGTATGGAAGTGGGGACTTCCGTACCCCGGCGTATCAAGTAGAGCTGGAGGATGGAACTCGCATCACGGAGTTAAAGTATGATGGTTACCGGATCATCAAAGGGAAGCCAGCTTTACCCGGCCTTCCGGCCGTCTATACCGAGAATGAAGCTGAAGCGGATACGTTGGAACTGGAATTAAAAGATGCCTTTTCAGGTCTTAAAGTGGTTCTTCTTTACACTGTCTTTAAGGATCGAAATGTAATCGCCCGTTCGGCTCGTCTGAGTAATGGGGGGGAACAAAATCTTCGACTCCT
>NZ_JCAJRU010000254.1:0-6926 GCF_059447605.1 Paenibacillus sp. N119s
GTGGCCTCTACATTTGATGAACTTCCTGAAAATCACATCAAAGTGGCAGAATTGGTGTTGGAGCGTGCACTGCGTCTCGTAGAACATAAAAAGGATGTCGTTATCCTGCTGGATAGCATCACACGGTTGGCTCGTGCCTACAATCTCGTTATTCCTCCTTCTGGTCGTACTTTGAGTGGGGGTATTGATCCCGCGGCATTTCACCGTCCAAAACGCTTTTTTGGCGCGGCTCGAAATGTGGAGGAAGGCGGTAGCTTGACGATTCTTGCTACAGCCCTGATTGATACAGGTTCTCGTATGGACGATATCATCTATGAAGAGTTCAAAGGCACAGGTAATATGGAGCTGCATTTGGACCGGAAACTGGCAGAACGTCGTATCTTTCCTGCAATTGATATCCGTCGTTCCGGTACACGTCGTGAGGAAGTGCTGTTGAACAAGGAAGAATTAGATACGATCTGGGCTATTCGCAAAAATATGACGGAAAGCCATGACTTTGTGGAAGGCTTCCTCAAAAAGCTCCGTAACAGCAAAAATAACGCTGAGTTTTTAGCTTCGTTTGATTTGACGGCTTCTTCTTCCAGCGGCTCTCAAGGTAATTCTGGTGGCCAACAACGAAGAACTACGCGTTCTACCACAGCGTCAGTTCCAGCCACAACCAACTAAAACCCATCTATTTGTATTTTATCTGTTCTGTAAGTACACAGCCGTTACCATTTATTTGGCTAATAGTGTGCTTGATGGAACGAAAGGAGCTCCATAATGTATTTGGTGTATGCCGACGAAAAAGGCAATGTATATGACCATGCTTCTTTGTATGGGCTTGCCCGTAGTGCAGACATGATTGTTGAAATCATGGAGGATGAGCTTATTCCGTTGCCGGAAGGAGCCACACTAGTAAGCCTGCCCAACACCCGCCCGGTCGGTATGAACCCTGAAACTGGGGAAATGGTCTCTCTTCCGGGAGATATGCAGGCAGTAGGAGCTTTGTTGCCGCAAGGTTTTACACGACTTTGCCTCCCGGGTTATGTGAAGACGGATAAGGAGTATAAACTCCCCTTGTTCGGTTATTCGGCCGTTGTCTGGAAAGACGGGGCATTTTATGTAACGGCAGAGCAGAGTGACAGTCCATCCAAATGGAATCCCGAAAACTGTGACCGCAATCAAGTCAAATTGGGAGTTCAGCGGATGACGGAGCAGTATCCCGAAAATAGGCTGTATCAGCATTTGTCTAACTGTGCGCTGGGCTATGAATGTCTTACTTCTTCGAATACGTTCCTGAATCGTTGGGAAGGGGGAGTTCCGGTATCTTATTCTTGTAATGCGGGCTGCTTTGGCTGTATATCTGAACAGCCGGATGATAGTGGTTTTGTATCTCCGCAGACAAGAATGAACTTCCGTCCCCGCGTGGAAGAGATTGTAGAAGTCATGTTGGAACATTTGAAGACACCTGAGTCTATCATCAGTTTTGGGCAAGGTTGTGAAGGTGAGCCTTCCACTCAGGCCAAACTGATAATTGATGCGATCAAAGAAGTTCGTTCCGTTACAGATATGGGGTATATTAATATCAACACCAATGCGGGATTGAGTGATCATATCCGGGGAATTGTGGATGCGGGTCTTGATCTCATGCGAGTAAGTACAATTAGTGCATTGGACGACCATTACAATGCATATTACAAGCCACGTGGTTACATGCTGGCTAATGTAGAAAAGTCACTCCGTTATGCATCCGAGCAGGGAGTGTATACGTCAATTAACTATTTGATTTTTCCGGGTGTAACTGACCGGGAGGAAGAAATTGAGGCAATGATTGAATTTGCCAGACGCACTAAGCTCAAGCTGATCCAAATGCGCAATTTAAATATTGATCCTGAAAGCTATCTGGAGTTGATTCCGCCAGCTCAAGGGGAGATTCTTGGCATGAAGCAAATGCTTGAGATTTATCGTGAGGAACTGCCGGATGTGGTGATTGGTTCCTACACTCATGTGCCGCCGCAAGGGCTGGCACGTCCCAAACTTGCCAAGGCCTAATTAAGGTCGACAGCTACTTGAGACACACCGATTTTACACTGTTTTGGTATGCTAAAAAGATGTTGAAACACTTATATTCAAGTGCTATAATTTGAACATGTGTTCATACAACTCTGGACTGATAGGACGTTCAGGGCGGAAAGAGGTGAAAGTTAATGCAACAGGCTATTCAACCGAAGTTTAACGTAACTAATGTTACTTGCGCTTGCGGGAATACGTTTGAAACTGGTTCTGTAAAAGAATCTCTGCGTGTGGAGATTTGTTCCGCTTGCCACCCGTTCTTCACAGGTAAGCAGAAGTTTATTGATGCTGGTGGGCGTGTGGATCGTTTCAAAAAGAAATACGGTATGTAATAAATTGCCGTCAAGTTATAAAGTTATTAGAGCCTTCTGCAATTGCAGGAGGCTCTTTTTGTTGTTATTTGCTATTTGCATTTTATGCAACCATGAGATATACTTATTTTCACCGTGCTAGATGGGGAGGTAGCGGTGCCCTGTAACTCGCAATCCGCTATAGCGAGGTTGAATTCCTGTTAGAGGTGTTGTTGATGTGAGGCTGGTCCCTGCGCACAATGTTGACGGTTGGGTCCTCCGCAATGAGTACTTGTGAACCTGGTCAGGTCCGGAAGGAAGCAGCCATAAGCAAGCCCACTCTTGTGCCGGAGGGTCGCCTAGCCCGAGTTGTTGTTCAGGGTTGCCGCTCGGATCACAACGATCAATAACAGGTGCACGGTATTATATAAAGAATTAGAACATCTTGGCGATTGTGCGAAGATGTTTTTTTGTGCTTATAAATTGAAATGTGTCTGGTTTAGATTCGGACGGGAGTATAGTATAATGAAGTGACCCTAAATGGTCATGAAAGTGAATGGGAAAGAGGGAACGCGCATTGGAACATATAGCGTTGTACCGTGCTTGGCGGCCGCAGGCTTTCAAGGACATGGTAGGACAACAGCATATTATCCAGACATTGCAGAATGCCATCCGCGAAAATCGCACGTCCCATGCTTATCTGTTCAGTGGTCCGCGAGGAACGGGTAAGACCAGCGCGGCCAAAATTTTGGCCAAGGCAATCAACTGTGAGCATGGACCTGCGCCGGAACCTTGCAACGAATGCGAGGCCTGTAAACGGATCACGGCTGGAGCGGTCATGGATGTACAGGAGATTGATGCAGCCTCTAACCGGGGCGTTGAAGAGATTCGTGATTTGCGCGATAAAGTCAAATATGCGCCCACAGAAGTGCGGCACAAGGTTTATATCATTGATGAAGTGCACATGTTGACGACGGAAGCGTTCAATGCCCTACTCAAGACGCTGGAGGAGCCGCCGCCACACGTAATGTTCATATTGGCTACGACGGAGCCACATCGGATTCCCGCGACAATTATTTCGCGTTGCCAGCGTTTTGATTTCCGGCGTGTATCGCTGGAAGAGCAGACAGAGCGGCTTAACCTTATATGCCAGCAGGAGAACATTCAGGCTGATTTAGATGCGCTGCAATATATTGCACGTCTCTCAGATGGCGGGATGCGAGATGCGGTTAGCGTCTTGGATCAGATTTCTTCGTTTACTGATGGTCGGGTTACGTATCAGCAGGTGCTGAATATGACGGGCGGAATCGCATCCGAGCAATTCGGCAAGTTAGCCTTGGCATTACTGAAAGAAGATGTGGGCACAGTGCTCCAATTGATCGAGAACTTTATGCAGGAAGGTAAAAGTGCGGATAAGTGTATGGAGAATCTTCTGTACTATTTCCGAGACCTGCTAATGATTAAGATGGTGCCGCAGGCGACCAAAATGACCGAGCGGGTGCTGAATCCAGAGCAGTTTAAGGAAGTGGCAGATGCTTTTACCAAGGAGCAGCTCTTTGCCATGATTGATACTCTGAACCGTTATCAGAGCGAGATGAAATATGCTGTTCAGCCCCAGACTTTATTTGAAGTGGCTCTATTAAAGTTATGCAGCATTCCGGGGGAAGCAGGAACTACTGTTCAGCCGACTGCGCAGCGCTCTGGGGCTGCGGCTGGTCAGGAAGATGTGGCCATGCTAAAGCGCCAGCTTGCTGAGCTGGAGAAGAAGCTGGAGCGTGCGATGCAAGGTGGCTTGGCTGCTGGAGCGGGCCAGGAGGCACCTTCTGGTGGTCGTCAGGCAGGTAGTCGTGCCCCTGCTCCGCGTCTTTCAGCGCCAGCCAAACTTCCTCCTCAGTTGGATCGCTATATCGCTGAAAAGTCGAGCGAAGCATTCGCAGCAGTGGGGCGTAAGTGGAGTCAGATTTTGCAAGGAGTAAAAGAGACGAAAGTTACGGTTCATGCCTGGTTTATGGATGGTGAGCCAGTTTCTGTGTTAGAGGACAGTGTGCTGGTCGCATTTAAGAACAACATTCATCGTGAAACTACCGAAAAGCCTGCTAATAAGCAGGTTATCGAGAAGGTTTTACAGGAGCAGTTGGGCCATCCTTATCGTTTGGTTACAATGATGCAAAAGGATTGGAATGCTGCGATTGAAGGAGTTTCCGACCAGCCTGCCGAAGAACTGCAACTGGAGCCGGAGCATGATGCGCCGGGAAAGTCCAAGGAGCCCTGGATTGATGAAGCCCTTCAGCTTTTCGGGGAAGACCTGGTAGTCATTAAAGAATAATTAATGTAGATGTATACTTCATTAAAGGAGATGATTGGAATGAACAATATGAACCAAATGATGAAGCAAGTAAAAAAAATGCAGGAACAAATGCTGAAAGCTCAAGAGGAGCTTGGTGAGAAGGTAATCGAAGGTTCTTCTGGTGGCGGTGTGGTAACTGTAGAGGTAAGTGGACATAAAAAGGTGTTGTCCATCACGATCAAACCGGAAGCTGTAGATCCTGATGATGTAGAAATGCTGCAAGATCTCGTACTTACTGCAGTCAATGATGCTTTGTCCAAAGCGGACGAACTGGCTAATAATGATATGGGTAAATTTACAGGTGGTATGAAAATTCCGGGCTTGTTCTAGTCTGCCGCACAAAGGAGAAACACGCGATTGCATTATCCCGAGCCGATTGCAAAGCTGATTGATGCTTTTACGCGCCTACCGGGAGTAGGGCCAAAAACAGCTGCCCGGTTGGCTTTTCACGTACTGAAGATGAAGGAAGACGATGTGATTGATTTTGCCAAAGCGCTGGTCAATGTAAAACGCAATCTTCATTTTTGTTCAGTCTGCGGTAATATTACGGACACGGACCCTTGTCGGATCTGTCAGGATAAGACGAGGGATGCTTCCGTCATCTGTGTTGTTCAGGATGCTAAGGATTTGGTGGCTATGGAGCGTACCAAGGAGTTTGATGGTTTATACCATGTCCTTCACGGTGCAATCTCACCAATGGAGGGAATTGGCCCTGAGGATATCAAACTCAAGGAGTTGCTGAACAGGCTCAGTGACGAACGCGTCAAGGAGTTGATCCTGGCTACGAATCCGAACATTGAAGGAGAGGCCACGGCTATGTACATTTCCCGACTAGTGCGTCCATTTGAAATCAAGGTTACTCGTATTGCTCACGGTTTGCCTGTGGGCGGGGATTTGGAATATGCTGACGAGGTCACCCTGTCCAAAGCATTAGAAGGCCGTAGAGAGCTCAATTAGTAGGTGTAGTTACATGTTATAGGTTATGAGTCTGCAATGTCCTCGGGACATCCTTGACTCACTTAGGGAGCCGTTATGGCTCCTTTTTTATTTTGCAGTAATAGAGAATTTTATAGTCGTTCCTGGTTCTAAGTTTGTCCTTTATTCAATAAGTATGAATAGGGTAGTCTTGCAGACTGTACACATAATTCAGCTTGTGAGGAGGATGAATGAATGTGGGAACGGATGAAACAAAATTTCCGTCGTCAGGAGAATGGAAAATCAGAGGCGGAATATCGGCAGGAATTGTTTGCACAGATTCGGGCTTCGCATGCGGAATGGTTGAGAGCGCATCGTTTATTTCATGAAGCTACGGGTAAGGATGAGATCGACTATGCCATTTTTGTTCTGGAAGCTGCCGAGCGTAAATATCAAATACATTTAAAAATTGCAAAACAGCAGGGTTTACATCGTTTTCACCTGCCAGCAGATGAACCGGGTTATGCAACGGATACAGATCGGGTTCATAAAAGGAGAGCGGAATGAGAGGGGCAGTCTGGTTTGTCTTGATTGCCTGTGCTGGATTACTGGTGTATCTAATCCTGAAAAAACGTCTGGGAATCGGTTGGTTTGTAGTCTTTGGAGCGCATATGGCTTTGGCAGCCATCGCGCTGTATGTTATCAATTATTCAGGATGGATTACACAGGTGTACATTCCAATAAATCCGGTGACGATGGGAGCAGTAATGATATTAGGCTTGCCAGGGATTGCGCTTTTGCTGGGACTAAAAATAATATTGTTCGGACAGGCCGTGTGAAAAACATAATTGTAGCAGTTATTATGGGAAAAGGAAGTGTGCAAAACAGGCGAGTTTTGTTGAGTAGGATGCGGTGGAGTTTTATTTTTTAAATTATAGTTGACGAGGAATTCAAAAATATGATACATTAATTCTCGGCCTTTGAAGCCCGGGGATTTTTTTGTGAGAGCAATGCTAAATGAAGTTAAAAAAATAATTTCAAAAAAGTGTTGACTTAAATCTCGGATGTATGTTATATTAATTAAGTCGCCGCTGAGATGCGGTGGTGAGATAAAGTGAGATACAATAAAGGTTTGATCTTTGAAAACTGAACAACGAGTGAGTAAACTGATTTTGTTCGCAAAATCAAATATGAGATATTTTATCTCGTCAGTTTCAAAATGAGCTAATCGCTCTTTCGATGAACCAGCTTCGGTTGGTCTTTAATGGAGAGTTTGATCCTGGCTCAGGACGAACGCTGGCGGCGTGCCTAATACATGC
>NZ_JCAJRU010000255.1:0-6846 GCF_059447605.1 Paenibacillus sp. N119s
AGGCGCGCTGGTAGGCTGTTCATCCAAGGATGATTCATCCGGCAAAGATGCGAATGGCAAGACCACCATCACCTTATGGGGCATGGGAGCGGAAGGAAAGCTGCTGCCTGAAATCGTAAAAGATTTTGAGAAAGAAAATCCGGATATTCATGTTGATGTACAGGCGTTGCCGTGGGATAACGCTCACGACAAATTGCTCACAGCGGTTGCATCAAAATCCGGCCCGGATGTTGTTCAGTTAGGTACGTCATGGGTGCCGGAATTAGCATCTGCGGGTGCATTAACAGATATCACGCCTTACATCAGCAAATACCCTGAGCTTGAATCGAAAAATTTCTTCAAGGGCGCTGTGAGTACGACTCAATTTGAAGGTAAACCGGTCGCCGTACCTTGGTACACTGAAACGCGAGTTTTATTCTATCGTTCCGATCTATTGAAACAAGTGGGATACAATGAAGCGCCAAAAACGTGGGAAGAACTTTCCGATGCTGCGCAAAAGCTGGCGGCTCGGGGGAAAGGCAAGTACGGTATCTCCTTTAGTGCTAAGGAGCAGTCTATGGGCTTTATGTTTGCGCTCCAGAACGGCTCCAAACTGGTTGACGAGCAGGGCAATCCGTTGTTCAACCAACCACCATTTGTAGATGCTGTAAAGTATGTGAATAGCTTTTTCCAAAATGGATCTAATGCAGTGGATATTGGAATTGACTCCGTTCAAGGTTTGCAAGGCGAGGGGATCGTTCCCATGTTTATCAGCGGTCCTTTTATGATTAAAGAGATCAAGAGCAAGGCACCAGAACTGGAAGGTAAGTGGAATATAGCGGAGCTTCCTGGCAAAGTAAACAACCTGTCCGTTTTGGGTGGAGCCAACCTTTCCATTATGAAATTCAGCAAACACCCAGAGGAGTCGGCTAAATTCCTGGCTTACATGAGCAAACCAGAAACACAGCTGAAATGGATGGATCTATCCAGTAACTTGCCTGCGACTACTAAATCATGGGAAGATGCCAAGCTGAAGAGTGATCCGATGCTTCTGACGATTCGCAAACAGCTGGATCATTCCGCAGCATTGCCGCAACTGGCTGCATGGGAAGAGGTTTCCCAACAATTCATCAAGAGCTTCGAGCGTATTTACCGCGGTCATGCCGATGTACAGAAGGAAATGGATGACTTTAATCAGCAGGCTGCAAGTATTATGAAAAAATAATGATCCGTATCTGTCATTGTCAAAGGGAGTGAAGGCATGAAAGGAAGCTCGCAGAAACTTGCGCCATACTTGTTTATCGGTCCCTCCATCATCCTGCTAACGCTGTTTTCGCTATTGCCGATATTACTGGCGCTTGTGATCAGCTTCACGGATATGGATCTGTCTGGACTCGTTAATTTTGATAGCATTCGCTTTATAGGTTTGGAAAATTACACGAACGTGCTTTTGGACCCTTCTTTTTTGAAGTCGATTGGGAATACGCTATTTTTCGTCATCATCGGTGTTCCGCTAGTGCTGATATTTTCACTCAGCATTGCGATCCTGATTAACATGGGTAAATCACGTGCTTTTAAGGTATTCCGCGTCGTGTTCTATCTGCCGTCTGTAACGAATGTGGTTGCGGTCGCAGTCGTCTGGAGCTATCTGTATAATCCGACGCTTGGATTATTCAATTACGTACTTGGTCTGGTGAACTTGGGTCCCGTCCCATGGCTGACCGATCCAACAGTAGCGAAAATTTCGCTGATTGTGTTAGCGGTTTGGCGGGGTATCGGCTTAAACATGATCATCTTTATTGCTGCTATTAAGGGAATTCCCGGCTCTTATTATGAAGCAGCCCAGCTTGATGGGGCCAATACATGGCAGCAAATTCGTTATATTACGCTTCCGCAGCTTCGTTACGCTATTTTCTTCGTGTCCATCACGACGATGATTGGCTGGCTGCAATTTTTCGAGGAACCTTTTGTCATGACCAAAGGGAAACCGCTGGACGGCACGCTGACGGCATCCTTGTTCATTTACAATAACGGCTTCCAATTTAGTAAATTCGGGTATGCCGCGGCGGGATCGTTCATTCTGTTCTTTGCGATCATCGCGGTAACGCTGATCCAGTTCCGTTTGCAAAATAAAGCGGAGTCCTGATAGAGAGAGGTGATGAACGTGAAAACAGCTGTTCAGCAAGCCCGCGCCAATACGCGCAGTGGTGAAAAAACATTTCAATGGTTCGTGGCGATTCTCCTGACTGTGGGAGGTCTGTTGATGGTGCTGCCTTTTGCGTGGATGATTTTATCCTCCTTTAAGACAGAGGGGGAGGTAACCAAAATCCCTCCAACCATCTGGCCGGAGCATTTTACTCTGGATAATTTTAAAATCCTATTTGATAGCATGGCGTTTGGAACCTATCTGACGAATACACTAATCATTGTTCTAGCTTCCTTCTTCGGACTATTCCTTAACGCCATGGCAGGTTATGGTTTTGCCAAATTCCAGTTTAAAGGCAAAGGTTTCCTGTTCTATCTGGTACTGGCAACCATGATGATTCCAGGCCAAGTGACGATGATTCCCGTCTATTTGATTCTAAACCAGATGGGGTTGACCAATTCTATGCTGGGGATTGTCCTTCCTGGATTGGTAGGCGCGTTCGCAATCTTCCTCTTCCGGCAGTTCATGTCCGATATCCCGGATGAACTGCTGGAGGCGACACGTCTGGATGGAGCAGGGGAGTTCCGCACTTTTTTACAAATCGTGCTGCCCATCTCGACGCCAATTATCGCAGTGCAAGCTATCCTGACCTTTATCGGCGGATGGAACAGCTTCTTATGGCCGCTCATTATTGCAAACGATGAAAAGTTGTACACCTTGTCCGTAGGTTTGTCCCTGCTCAAGGGACAGAACGAAAGCCAATTTGCCCTGCAAATGGCGGGCTCGACCTTTATGGTCGTTCCGATCATGATCATCTTCATTATTTTTCAAAAGTATATTATCGAGAATTATACGATTTCGGGTATTAAATAATAGTGCTTTACGGCGGTGTTTCCCTTCTAATTAAAGAGGGACTCCGCCGTTTTATTTGTTTATCATTCCAAATGACTGTTTCACGGTTTTATAACATATCTTTAAGGTAAAAACCAACCTAGGATGTGTGTTCCATGAACGATAGCTCATCTTTATCCAGACTGCTTGAACAGCCTAATTTTCTTATACTCCTTGTGGATGAGGAACGGTATCCTGCGGTTTATGAAAACCCGGAAATCCAAGAATGGAGCAGACAAAATCTGATTACCCAAGGGCTCTTGAGGTCTCACGGGCTGGAGTTTCGCAGGCATTATATAGGAAGCGCTGCGTGTAGCCCCAGCAGAACAACCTTGTTTACTGGCCATTATCCATCACTCCATGGGGTCACTCAGACGGACGGAGTAGCCAAGGGACCTTTCGACTCCGATATGTTCTGGTTGGATAGAAATACAGTGCCCACCATGGGCGATTACTTTCGTGCAGCAGGATACCAAAGCGCTGGCCCGTTCATCCTTTTATGATAATACAATTGTTATTTTTACATCCGATCACGGAGATTTGCTGAGTGCTCACGGCAACCTCCATCAAAAATTTTATTGTGCCTACGAAGAGATTGTACATGTACCATTAGTCATCCATAACAGGCACCTGTTCCCTCAGTATAAAAGTGAATATTCACTCACAAACCATGTAGATCTTCTGCCTACTATGCTTGGACTGGCGAATGTAGATATTACTTCGGTCCAGCGGCGCTTGCAAAACAGCTTTACCGAAGCTCGTGCTTTGGTGGGGAATGATCTTGCTCCAGTGATCCGAGGGCAAAGCCAAGGTCAAATGGTTGACCGACCGGTTTATTTTATGACCGACGATGATATTACCCGGGGTCAGCGGCAGATAAATATATTAGGAAAGGCATATCCGTCTGTTATTCAGCCCAATCATGTCGAGACGGTCATCGCGACTCTGCAAACAAGTAGTGTGAAGGAATTATGGAAGTTTAGCCGCTACTTTGACAATACTCAATTTTGGAGCCAACCAGGAGTGAAGGATGTTACTATGCAGCCTGTGGGCAATCCTATAGGTGACCAATACGCTTACTGGACTACACAGATCAAAACACAACCAGATCATGACGAATATGAATTGTATAACTTAACCAATGATCCTATGGAAACATGCAATCTTGTCCACCCCGCTTACGCAACACAGCAGACCAGAAGCGTTCACCAACAGATGATATACTTACTGGAAGAACAACGTAGGCACAAGCGTTTATATCCTGCTCAATCAGGTGTTTGGTGAACATAATAGCGGAGCTTCTCTTTGAAAGAGGGGTCCGCTTATACGAGACGGTAAAGGACTGCTTGGCAGTGGAAAAGGAATGAAGGATTTGTGAAAATGATGATAAAACATACAAAAACATACAAAAGAATCCGATATACCTCTAGAATCACTTATTAGAAGAAAATTGGAGGTTTTAGGATGAATGTATCTTTTACATCATCTCACCAATCGCCGTTCCGCACCGCAGATAACAACCGACTTGAAATACGGCATCCACTTTCCGCTCAGTCTGAAAGAAAGAGTATAGCCAAGCCGCAAAACAAGATTATTCAACAATTAACAGAGCAAAAGCAAAGTTTAATGGAAAGGCGTTCAGACTATGTAAGTAATGCCCTCAAGCGTGGTCTTGGTCCAGAAGCTGTAAAGGCTGAAATGGAAGAGATCGATAAGCAGATTCAGCAAATTGATGAGAACATTCAAAAGCAGTCGCTAAAGGAACAGAAAAAGGCTTTAGGCATGGATGAGGACAACAAAAAGGAGGCTCAGGAAGGTAAAAGGGAACAATATATGCCCAAGACAGCAGAGGAGCAAAGGCAAAATCTAATCGCCTATACCATGCATGGTATAGTATCTGCACACAATGAATTGAAGAATACCAACATAGCTAAAATGGTACAAATCACATTAGAAAGCGAAGCTAAAGGTTGGGAAAACACTAACCCCTCAAGATCAACTGCTTTGCGTGAGAAGGCAGAAGGTCTTGATGGTAAAATTATGGCGATTGCCGCGAATATCAATGAGCGCATCAGTGAAGCAGTGAATAATGCACCGTCGATTACAGAACAGGATCAGCCAAAGGGTGAGAAGGAGGCAAATCCAGAGGCTGGCAGAGTGTGGACTGAACAAGAAATCAATGCCTATCAGGATTCGGCTAATAAAGAGACGAAGACTGCGGGCACGAAGGTAAATATTGCAGTCTGAGCCGGTTATTTTGCGCATAGTGCCATAGTACGCACTAATTAGGAGGGCCCCCCTACGAGCTATCGTTTTTAGGGGCCCTCCGCTCAACGCAATCTATTATTACTATCAAGCAAAGAAAGTTATTTGTTCAATAGGTCTGTTAAAAAAATATTTAGAAAACGTAACCAAATGCTTATCTTTTATCATTGGTTGCGTAATATATACATTAAGTATTTAATGATAATGTTGACCATGGTAATTACGGTGTGTTATGCTGGAACCGTAATTAAACGGCTTATTAGCTTAAAGTACAACAGATCTTATTTCGCATTCAGAGAGGATGGTTTAGGTGGCAGCAGCTGTAAAAGCAAAGATGATTGTAGACAAATCTTTTCGTATTGCTGAAGTCGATAAACGCATTTATGGTTCTTTTGTAGAGCATCTCGGACGTGCTGTATATGGTGGTATTTATGAGCCTACTCATTCGACTAGTGATGAAAGCGGTTTCCGTAATGATGTTAAAGAGCTGGTAAAAGAGCTGGATGTTCCTATTATACGCTATCCGGGCGGTAATTTTGTATCCGGTTACAATTGGGAGGATGGTGTCGGCCCGGTCGCATCCAGACCTAGACAGTTGGAGCTGGCGTGGAGAACAGTGGAGCCGAATGAAGTAGGAACAAATGAATTTTTTAAATGGGCCAAGGATGTTGGCTCCGAAGTGATGATGGCGGTGAATCTGGGTACGCGTGGAATTGATGCGGCACGTAATCTGGTGGAATATTGCAATCATCCAGGAGGCTCCTATTGGAGTGATTTACGCCGTAGTCACGGTGTAGAGCAACCCCATAAGATTAAAACCTGGTGTCTTGGCAATGAGATGGACGGTCCGTGGCAGATTGGTCACAAGACAGCAGTGGAATATGGTCGTCTGGCTGTAGAATCGGCAAAAGCCATGAGGCTGATTGATCCTGACATTGAGCTTGTATCCTGTGGAAGCTCCAGCTCTACAATGCCGACGTTCCCGGAATGGGAGGCAACGACACTGGATCATACGTATGAGGTGGCTGACTATATTTCTCTCCACCAATACTACGGCAACCATGACAATGATACGGCTAATTATCTGGCACGTTCTATGGACATGGATCATTTTATTCAAACCGTCATTTCGACTTGTGATTATATCAAAGCGAAGAAACGCAGCAAGAAAAAAATGATGCTCAGCTTTGACGAATGGAATGTGTGGTACCACTCCAACGATGCAGACAAAAAAATCGATCCATGGTCTGTGGCGCCACCGCAGCTTGAGGATATTTACAACTTTGAAGATGCATTGTTGGTTGGCAGCATGTTGATTACGTTCTTGCGTCACGCAGATCGTGTGAAAATGGCTTGTATGGCTCAACTAGTCAACGTTATTGCGCCAATCATGACTGAAAATAACGGAAAAGCGTGGAAACAAACAATCTTCTATCCGTATCTGCATGCTTCCCGTTATGGTCGTGGGGTATCGCTGATGCCTGTAGTGGATTCCGAAAAATACGATTCCAAGGACTTTACGGACATTCCTTATCTGGATAGCGCTGTGGTTTATGATGAAGAGG
>NZ_JCAJRU010000256.1:0-6841 GCF_059447605.1 Paenibacillus sp. N119s
AAAAAGGCCGGCACATTGGCCGACCTGATTAACGAAGCTGAAAAGCTACGGTTCGTTCCTTATTTGATTTTCCACGATACAAATTTACCACATGAAGAGTCTAGTGGCGGGTCATAAAGCGGTCATTTTCCAGTCAAAAAAATTTTTTTTTGACTATATCGGTTGTCTCAAACTAAAAATGAGGTTAAAATTATCCACATAATGGGTTATTTTGAGAGGAGAATGATAATGTTATCAAAAAATGAATTTTCTCACACTATTAGGATAATTATCACAGCTTTACTTGCGACATTTTTGTTTATTGTACATCTTAACTTTTTAGGAATGCTCCTCGTTACTGCACTCATCTCCGATGCAATACTACTGTTCGTTAAAAAAAATCCTATATATCAAAAAAACATATCGAGCATAGGTCATTACTCTTATTTAGCTTCCCTTGCTTATTCTCTTATTATTATTCTTCTATATCAGTCGGGAGCTTTCACAGCCCAAAGTGCAATTATTATATTGTTCTTTGGTTTAATACTTTTATTCCCTTTGATTTCACTGCTAAGACTCATAAAGAAGTAAAAAAAGGCTTGGTGAAGAATTCTCACCAGGCCTCTTTTTTTAACCTATAAATTTAATATTGAGGTTCAACTCCACTTAATGGGGGAAGTGAAGCTGACCCTGGAATCGGCCAACCAAAGGTTAAGTATACACCATTTCCTTGATCCTTTATTTTAAGAAGTGCTGCTCCACCTCCAGTTATAACAGTTGAAAATTCCAATATCAGAGTTAAAACTTTTGCAGGAGCAGCAGGGATTCGTTTTGCAATAATTTCTGCTACTTTTGATGCTGTAGCACCTCCAGTTAATGCATAGATAACTTCAGTTGTTGTACTGTGACTTAACCAAAGTTCAAACCCCCACCAGAATGTTCTGACGTCATCTACTCCACCTCTTACAACCTGTGTACTAAATTCAGAGGTGTTAGAATTTCTGTAAATCACTTCATAACTACTGTTCACTGTTGCAAGCCCTTGTTTTATATCTTCGTTAACTACGCTCATCCACGCAGTAATTGATTGGGTCACCTCATCTGGAACCTTAACTTTATCTTTGTATGTAGTATCCAGATACAAAGTTCCGTCCTTTGCGGTACGTACGAAAGGTTGAAGATCATCAGTGTATTTTTTCACATCAACATTGGAAACTATATTGCTTTCATAATTATTTGGAGACTGTGATGCATAAGATAGAGTTGGTAGGACTGTACCAGAAAGTACCACAAGAGATGCACCAACTAAAAACGATTTTACTAGATTTTTTTTCATAATTTCCTCCCAAATGTTTATTTTTGTAATAACAATCCAATTATATGGTCTTAATACCATTTATTCAAGAGAATATTTGAAAATTTTTGCTCTAATTCATAAAAATAGTTCGCACAAAATAAAGCAGTCTAGTATATAGATTTTTTCTTCTTATAAGATCAAAAATCAATAATTGTATTAAAATACAAATATTGATTTTTGATTATATTTTAACTTGTAAAGTACTCCTTATCTATTTTTCCCTCTAGTGATGATGACATTTCAATATTAAGAGCTGCTGATAAAATCCATATCGCTTCACTTTTTAACCGACGGAATGTACTATCGCTAATCCCCATTTCCCCACAGCTGATATAATCAAACTCACCCTCATTGTCTAAATAGCTTCGCTGAATAACCTCTCGTTGCATACTAGACAGCTTGCTCATCGCCAGTTCCAGCAGCTTATCCTTTGCCTGAAATTCTGCTTCCTTATCCACGTTGTAAACAGCAATGTTCTCAGTCTGTTTGCTGATCGCATTAGTAGACTGATGCTCTCTATATGAATACGCCTGCGTAATCGCCGCCTCGCGCCTTACAAAACCAATCTGTCGATACTGCCGAATCATCTCCAAATATTCTTCCACCGCAAGGCGGGTAGCTTTCTCATCAATCGGCAGATTGTTAAAAGTCAGTTGTAAGTTGTTTTTTCTTCTTTTCCCCATCGTGTTCCCCTCACCCGTGGTATAATTTGATGAGGTTTAAAAGTGATGCCCCTGCGAGCCCGGCCAAGGAATGCGGGGGTTGTTTGTATTCTCGTGGAAGAAGAACAGCATCACATCTCTTCCTTTGCAATTTTCATCGTTTCTTGCACCAGTTGCTTCGCGTAACCCCCATTTGGTCTCGGAGCATCCAACACATCGTATATATCCTGTAAATGAAGCAACACACGCTCGTTCGTCCCTGCCTGCTGACGGTCCGATGCTTCCGGGTCAAAACCGAGCAATCGCATCGTATCATCCAGTTCCAAACGCATATCCATGAGCCGCTCTATCGCTGCGTTAATGTTTGCCAAGGTTCACACCTCCTTAGTAGCAAAGTCCTCTGAATTTCAAACTTTAGTCATCACTCTTCCAAGATGTTTACCGTAGTCGTAGACTTCTTAGTAGTTGTTCCATGTCACTCACCCTTTCAAAATTCTTTTTGGGAAATATGAATCTTTCTATTAAGTCTGCCGTTATAACAAATGAGGTGATATTTATGACGTATAAAAAAATAAAACGCTGGACGAAGACCGTTTTAAAATTACTTTTTATCGTGAATGTAACAGGACTTGTTGTTTTTATAGGCTATCTAATATTTGATGTGCTTACTGACAAAAAAGCGCTAGTTAGTACTCCAGCTGTTAACTCAATTGCATTAATATTAGGAATGCTTTCACTGCCGGGAATAGTTGTTCAACTGGTATCTCTGCTTAACATCAATGAGAAGAAAACTTTTTCATTGACTTCCAAGTGCCCTCATTGCAGACATTTGGTTGAAATGAAAATGAAAGAGGATTAAGATCATATGTTCCGTTTATAAAATGCAGGTGGCCGCCGTAGCCCGTGAGGGTAGGGGCCACGCTACTTTATGAAAGGAACTATTTACGCCGCTCCCCCGTTTTTCATTTGCTTGGCAACCATCTTCTTGTAAGCCGTCCATTTGGTAGTGATCTGGCCACTGGTCAAGCCGATGCTTTTAGCAATCTGCATCCACGTCTTGCCTTCTTCACGACGCTGTTGAAGCAAAGTAGGGAAATCAACAGGGATATCGTCAAAGGTAGGACGGACTTTCAGAATGTACTCTTCCAGCTCCTCCTTATCGACTGTCGTCTCGGAATCTGTGTCAGTATCAGGATTTGAGCTGCCCTCCGGCTTGTTGTTGTCCTCAGATTCATTTTCTTCAGTCTGCTCGGACGGATCAGTATTAGCACCTTCTTGCTCTTCCGGCTGATCGTCATTTTGTTGTTCTTCTTGCTGACTGTCTACTGGTTCCCCATCTTTCGGCGGTTCCGTATTGACTTGGCCTTGGCGCCATTCATCCCACTTGGCAGCCATTGGCGCGACCCGCTTCCGGTATTCATCCACCATAACTACAAACACACCCACACCCATACCAATGTCAGCAGCTATTTTCAGATAGGTGTCCCCATTGGCTAAACGCTCTGTGATTTCCAAAAAGTCATACTGCATGTCATCAAAGCATGGCGCAAGGCCGCTAAGTATAAAATCCTGAATAACTTCAAGGTCAATTTGCTCTGGATCAGCTTTAACTTCCACTTTCTCAGGAGGAAGCCCGAGATCCATGGAGAGCTGTTCCCCTTCTGGCTTCGCTACAGATACCACACCAACATCGTCCACGGTGTATTTCGTGATCGGCTTGCCCGTTCTGGCATTCTTCAAAACTTTGTACGTGACAATCTGTGAATCCAAACCTCCGATAACTTTAAGTTCCAGCATGCTTTGAAGCGTATTGTATTGGCCGTCCAGCTCAGAAGCTGGGATACTAATTGTAATTTCCGTTTCTTCTGATGACTTGAGATTGATCTTTTTAACCGTACCTTTGAAATTGATATAGCTCATCTTTAAGCCACTCCTTTAATGAAATTTTGATGATAGGCCCAGCAAAGTGCGATAGCGTCTGACGGATCGAATAAACGTTCCCTCACGTCCCCGATCTTGTACTTGCCACGTGGATCGTTTTTCTTGTACAGAACAGGAATGGCGATTTCGTCATAGTCGAGGTCGAACAACATCTGCATTTCCATGGCGACTGTCTCTTTATCCGCATTCCCTTTACCAGTCTGAATTTTGAGCTCCGAAGGACGGATGCCCACAATCGGCTTGTCCAAATGCAGGGCAGCCAAGGAAACAGAAGTATACGCCCCGACAAGTGCTAGTACACTGTTGGCATTTTTAAAGTGAACTGGACGCTCCAGTACAATCAATTCCGGTTCTTCCTGCTCGATCAGTCGGAATGTGTCTTGATAGATGGCGTCCAAAACACCAGGCATTGTAATTGACGAATAGTCCCTTAATCCAAAATCTATCGGCTTACCATTTCGCATTGTGGCCCAACCAGCAAAATTCGTACCGTGATCAATCCCCATAATCTTCAAAGCTGCTTCCCCCTCTTTTTACGCTTACGTGACTGTTTGGCCAGCAACATACTGTGTTCAAGGACAAATACCTCGCCTATCACCCTGCCGCTTCGGTCCCGTACAGTTTGCTTTAACTGAGTTTGATACATCGGGTCCTTTATCTGGCGCTGCATGACCTGTCACCTCCAGCGATAGGCCAGTCACCAAGAATCAGGCGAAATTCGGCCATCCCTTCGATCAGTTCGGTCTGGTCGATGTCCGGCAGCTCCTCGAGTAATTCCGATTTATTCGGAACTTGTCCAGTACTGACAAACCGATGTTTCATGTACTCATAGACGCTCCAGCGCGTCCAGCATGACGGCTGCATCAGACCCGTACCTTGTAAGGCTGCAATGCTCCATAGTGCATATTTAGCAGCCACCGCTTCCCTGAGAATTTGTTTAGCAGCACGACCCCATCTGCTGTTTCCCGTTCTGAGACCCAGTTGTCCAGTGTCACTCCTGGTCTGGCCTTTAGCAATCCAATCTTTTGCTTCTTGGTGAGTCGTTTCCCCTGTTTCATGTCCGTTCCTCCCCTACGCGATTTGTTGTGTCTCTTTCTCAAATTTGAGTTTCACTACTCCAGTAGGACCATTGCGTTGTTTTGCGAGGTTGATTTCCAAGATACCTGGGTCCGGTGTGTCAGGGTTGTAGTATTCGTCCCTATACAGCAGAAGGATATCGTCAGCAACTGCGCTGATTGCTGCGCTGCCTGATAAGTCTGAAACGAACGGCCTTTTATTCTGCCGGCTCTCCACATCCTGCTTGACCTGTGATAAACCGATCAACGCGCAATCACAGTCTTTTGCCGCCTTCCGTAGCTTCTGACAAACCCTGTGCAACCCAGAACCGTTGTTGTCGTTTCGTTCGGCAGGCTCAACTACTTCCTGCAAGTAATCTACAATGACCAAATCAAGTCCTTCTTGCCGCTTCAATCGGCGCATTTCGGAACAAATGTACTCCGCAGTCACGCCACGGCTATCGTCGATATGAATTTTTCGCAAAAACTCCATCTGCATAGAAATTCGCTCGATCTGTTCCGGTTTCAGATGCCCTGAACGTATAGCTTGCAGAGGAATACTGCACAGATTAGCTATCATCCGGTTATAAATCTGCGCCTTGGACATTTCCAAACTAAAGTCCGCAACCTTATGTCCTCGCTGGGTGGCCCGCATCTTAATTTCATTGGCGACGGCTGACTTACCCATGCTAGTTCGGGCTCCGATGACGACCAGGTTAGTACGCTGGAACCCTAGCGTCAGTCGGTCCAATGCTGACCAGCCCGTCATAATGCCAAGCGCTCGGGAAGGATCTTGCGTTTTAAGTACCAGGTCCTCGTACCACTGGATGATGTCATCAACCGCCGTATCCTTTAGCAAAGCTTTAGGCCGAATATCCAGTGAGCGCTGTTCAAATTCGTCCAGTAATTCCTCAAACCCGCCTGATGACAAATCCAAAAATTTGTCGCGGTATTCGCCGACCAAATCCAGCGCTTTACGACGAGCATCGGTTTCAATGAGCTGCCTGATATTCTGCTCCAGCATCGAAACTGCAACGGCAGAGCTGGCCAGTTTAGACAGGTAAGAAACTCCACCCACCTTTTCAAGATGCTTTTCGAATACCGTCACCAACATAGTCATGGATAGTTCCTGTTCAGTCCGATGTAGTTCTAGTATCATTTTCAGCAGATTGCGATGCCAAGGTTGTGTAAATAAGCTTGGTTCTAGTGTTACGGCGACTTCCCCAACAAGGGAGGGGTCTCGAAAAAAGGAACCTAATATTTCAGCCTCAAGTAACTCCGTATTCAGCAAGTCGCTGCTCATCTGCCTTTCTCATCAAGATCGTAATGGGGTCGTCTTCCCGAAGACCAACCTCTGTCGGTGAAGCCCGATCTACCCGACGCTCTATTTCTGGTCCACCACGTTTACGGTATCCTTCCAGCGTGCCACGTACATAAGCCAAACTCTTTTTATTCTGCCGAACGGCTTCACGCATGGCTTTTAGCAGCCACTCTCCGCCGTAATCGTCAAACAAGGTCCCAAGGTCCTCGCTTTCAAATTGGGTAACCTTTCCTGAGCCCGTAAAATTATTTTCGTAAGCGCGGTAGATATAGCCAAAGGAATGATCCGAAGGAATGTCTCCTCCCCCACCCCTTTGCTCTGTATCTAATTCCTGTACAGTATCTAAAGATGTAGTAGTGTTTTTTTTAATAATTGCTTTAAATATTGTTTTAGAGAGCCGAAATCCCTTGCTATGACAAGAAAAGTCACGTTTCACAGTTACCTTTTTAGTAACTGGTGAGTTACCTTTTTGGTAACTGAACAGTTGCCTTTTGTGTAACTGAGTTACCTTTTTAGTAACTCGGAT
>NZ_JCAJRU010000257.1:0-6788 GCF_059447605.1 Paenibacillus sp. N119s
AAAGTCATTCTTGTCGTTTGTATACGTAGCCGCTATTTTCAAATTGACTCAGTAATGAGTTTTCAGACACGTCCTAGAATAAAGTGGGTAGACGTATTAAAGGGACTGGCAATTATTTTTTTAGTCTTCTCCCACTTGGTACCTCATGGTTTTAAAGGGAATGAGTCGATGGATAAAAGCTTTATTATAGGTTATTTTTATTCCTTCCATATGCCTCTTTTCTTTTTTGCTTCTGGGTTTACCTCTAATTTTCAAAAGTATAAGTTTAGTAGTTTTTTGTGGTCTAAAATCAAAACAATCCTTTTACCATATACGACTCTTTATATATGTTCCTTATTGTATTTTGGTTGGATGCATTGGATGGGGATTGTCGGAACACTTGATCCAATGGTTGTTATTGAAACTTTTTTATATGCAGATGGGAATCACCTGGGTATTCTTAATATGTCTCTATGGTTCCTACCTTGTCTCTTCTTGGCCCAAATCATTTCGTACTTAGTTTTGAAAATTTCCTCAAAGAGAAGTTATATGTATGTATTTTGGATATTGCTAACTATTTTAGGGGCATTTCTAAGTAAGCTTGACACACATGCACTTCCCTGGTCATTTGGTACGTCCGTTAATGCAGCTTCTTTAATTATTTGTGGTTATTTATTTAAATTAAACGAACAATTTTTTATCGAAAAACTTAAAATTAATAAACCATACATTGCTTATACTGGTGGATTCTTGGGTCTTTTATTATTTTTAATAAATGATAAACCAGGCATGTCAGGAAATTACTATGGACATAATTATGTGTTATTTTATCTGTCGGTACTGGGCAGTCTAGTGTTCTATATTTACTTATCCAAAAAAATTGAGTCATCTAGCTTGTTGTCCTATTTTGGTAAAAATTCTTTAGTTATATTTGGTCTGCATGGGCTAATACTTAGCTTCTGGGAGAATGTGAATTTTTACGAGATGTTTTCTGTTAAAACAAATATGTATTTAGATGGAATTTCATTTGTTGTTATTTCTACCTTGCTTGTCTTTTTAAGTTGTGTCCTTTTTATTGAAATATTTAATAGATTCTTACCATTCCTGATCGGCAAAAATTTTAGTTTTGGCAATTCTAAAATAACTACAATTCCTAATAAGAATGTATAACGATTAACTTAAAAAAGCCCCCGATTTTTATTCGAGGGTTTTTTTATGCGTCGGACATCTGGATTGAATTAGAAAAGATCAGGATTATCAGGGTATATTTTTCTGAATTGTGAACGTATAAGCTCAATTTTTTCTTTTGTGATAGATGATGTCTTTTTCAATACGATGGCTTTTACATTATTATCAAGAGTATAGCTTTTTAAAGGTTTAAAATTATTTTTAAGAGATCCGTTCATAACCTCTTCTGCGAGTATACCTACAACTTTTTGACCACTTTCACCTAAATGGTATTGTGTAGGTAATGCGATCACAACATAATCGGACTCAAAAAACGACACTGGAAAGCCATCTCTTAAATCCACATGATGAGTCAGATTCATAAACGGAAGAGCGTTGCTATTGTCAGGCATTTCGATCTGTCTGAGTATGTCATCATTAAGGATTCCAGAGCTCGATAGGACATATACTTTATGCTGTTCTGATGAAATTTCCTTAAGATCAGCCGTCAGTTGCTTCAAAACAGGTATATCTGTTCTTACTCTAGGTGTTTGTTTAAAGTCACTGAATAAAGGAGAAAAGTAGGTAACAGGCCGTGCATTTGTATTCGTAAAGGTTACTAAGAAATTACAAAGCACTAAATAAGCCAGAATAACTAAGCCAACACTTTTTGCATATTTTATCTTGGACAAATAGTTTAGAATGAGAATAACGCCACTAATAAATAGAATTAACACATTCACTGTAAGCAGATAATAATGCTGAGAAGCTAAGCTTTGGATTCTTGTAAAAAGAAAGTACGTAATGAATAAGTTCGTAACTAAAAAGATTGATATATACCTAGTTTTACTCATAAAGAGCAAGCCTACACAACCAACAAGAGCTATGATAAAAATGAAGGCTCCGTAATGATAAAATAAATTCTGCAAGTTACTTAAGACGTCACCAAAATAATAAGCTGAGTAGGCGTTCTTAAAGTTATTGGTCAGAGCTCTTTGAATAAATTCATTGAAGAATATGATAAGAAATAATGCGCTTGAAGCTCCTATAATGAAAAAGTTTAAAATAACCTGTAAAAGCTGCTTAAAGCGAAACTCTTTTTCTAGAATCCATTTGAATAAAAAGGCGATACCGATCGACCCAAAAAAAGATACGATCCAGAATCCATACCATCTTCTTGTGAATGTTAGTAATACCAGACAAGCAGCTAAAAGTAAAATCGCTTTTAAATTTAAATGTTTAAAATCATTATTAAATAAGATAACTAAGGACAAGCCGATAAAAATAAGTCCAATAGAATCCAGATATCCACCTAACATAGGAGCTATCATAATTGGAAAAGTAAATGTAAGTACAAAGATGATAAGAACGTTCAATTTTGTGTTGAACTGGATTTGATCAGCAATCTTGATACATAATAAGAACAGGATCAAACAAGATGGATACAAGAAGCAGGTATAGATTGCTAACACATAGCTCATGTAGCTTGTACCTAAGAACTTTAAGGGTAGAGCGAGAAAGACTGTTGGGAACACGGAATAATCGTCTCTTAAAATACTTGCATAGATTTGTTTAGATGCTGCTATAAAATCTGTACTTAAAAGGTTGTTAAATTGTATGGAAGTATTCCAATAGGCCGAAAAGTCCCAATAATAAATGAAATGTTCCCTTTGGAGAAAAGCATAAATGAATATAATCCCAACAAGATAGCCGCCAAAAGCTAGGTATTGCACCATTATTTCTTTCTTTGCATATGTTAAGATACCACTGATGTGTAAAATGTATGTAGCACCTATGACAAACGACTGAGCAATATTTATACTGAATAATATGGAAATATAGTAAGAATCAATTTTAAACAATATGAGAATCGGGATAAGTAGCCACATCAAAATCAAATAGGACCAAACAAAATTTTTATTAACTCTCGATAAATTCAAAAGCATATTCCCTCCCAAAATAGTGTGCTTATTAATTTTATAGTAATCATAAATGAAAGTATATACAGAAGATGTTGGAGGTTTCGTGAATGATAATAAAGGAAGTACTTGCAGGCGCAAAGATCATTGAACCCGTGGTCCATGGTGATCACCGTGGTTTTTTTATGGAAAGCTACAATGATCAAATTATGAAGCAACATGGAATCAACTATGCGTTTATTCAGGATAATCAGTCCTTATCTACAGAAGCTGGCGTAATCCGAGGGTTGCATTACCAGCTTAATCCCAAAGCTCAGACCAAACTCATCCGAGTGCTGTTTGGAGCCATCTATGATGTTATTGTAGATATTCGAAAAAGTTCTCCAACATTCGGCCAATGGGTTGGGGTGATCTTAAGTGAACACAATAAGCGTCAATTACTGGTTCCTAAAGGGTTTGCTCATGGGTTCTGTACGCTTGTTCCAAATACTCAAGTGTTGTATAAGGTAGACGAGTATTATTCACCCGAAAATGATCGGGGAATTCTGTGGAATGACCCTGCGTTGGGGATTGATTGGCCAACTTCTCAGGCTATTCTTTCAGAGAAGGACCAGAATCATCCAACATTAAAGGATGCAGACATTAATTTTGACTAGAGTGATAATAACCGACTGTTTTTCGTTCTGTTCCAAAATAACACATGTTATTGTATTAAGCATGTTTTAGGAGGTATTTATGAAACTTCTTGTCACTGGCGGTGCCGGTTTTATTGGCAGTAACTTTGTATTGTATATGTTAAAAAAGCACCCCGATTACGAAATTGTGAATATTGATGCTCTTACGTATGCGGGTAACCTGGAAAATTTGAAGTCCATCGAAGATCATCCCAAACATACCTTTGTTAAAGCAGATATTACTAATGCACAAGTGATGGACCAACTGATGCAGCAAGGAATTGATGTGGTGGTGAATTTTGCGGCAGAGTCGCATGTGGACCGGAGTATTTTGGAGCCGGAAGTGTTTGTGAAAACAAACGTACTGGGTACACAGGTGTTATTGGATGCCGCCAAAAAATATAATGTGACCAAATTTGTACAGGTATCGACAGATGAAGTATACGGTTCTCTGGGTGAAACAGGATTGTTCACAGAGGAAACTCCATTGCAGCCTAATAGTCCCTATTCTGCCTCCAAGGCAGGCGGTGATCTGTTAGTTCGTGCATATCATGAAACCTTCGGTCTGCCAGTGAATATCACGCGTTGTTCTAATAACTACGGTCCATACCAATTCCCAGAAAAACTGATTCCGTTAATGATTTCACGTGCATTGAGCGACCAACAGCTACCTGTGTATGGGGATGGCTTGAACATTCGCGACTGGTTGTATGTAGAGGATCATTGCAGTGCAATCGATCTGGTCATTCATCAAGGGAAGCTTGGTGAGGTATACAATATCGGTGGAAATAACGAGCGAACGAATGTGCATATTGTCAAAACGGTATTGGAGGAGCTGGGCAAGCCAGAATCTCTGATTTCGTATGTGCAGGATCGCCCAGGTCATGACCGCCGTTATGGCATTGATCCAACGAAGACCATGAATGAGCTGGGCTGGACGCCAAAGCACTCTTTTGAGACGGGCATTAAAGAAACGATTCGCTGGTACTTGGAAAATGAGGAATGGTGGACCCGCATTCAATCTGGTGAATATCAGCAATATTATGCTAAGCAGTATGGTTCCCGCTTAGGGGATGTGTAAAATGAGAATATTGGTTACTGGAGCATCCGGCCAACTCGGCAAGGATGTAGTGAACGTTTTTCAGGGCCAGGGACATGATGTCTGGGGATACGATCGGGAACAGCTGGATATAACGGATTTGGAGCAGGTTGTAAAGATCGTGGGACAGTACCAACCTGATGCTATCATCCACTGTGCAGCGTATACGGCTGTGGATGCAGCCGAGTCTGATATAGATACGGCTTACCAAGTCAATGCGTCGGGAACACGCAACATGGCATTGGCTGCGGAAAAAACAGGAGCTAAACTGGTTTATATCAGTACAGATTATGTATTTGATGGAACAGCCGAGAAGCCTTATCATGAATATGATAATACGAATCCACAGAGTATCTATGGAAAGTCCAAACGTGCGGGAGAGGTATTGACCCAAACACTTTCCTCTAGGTACTTTATTGTTCGTACTTCTTGGGTATATGGATTGCACGGGAACAATTTTGTAAAAACAATGCTGAAGCTTGGACAGGAAAAGCCGAACCTTCAGGTCGTGAATGATCAGAAAGGCTCACCTACCTATACGGTGGATTTGGCACGTTTTTTGGCGGAATTGATTCAAACGGAGAAGTATGGCATATATCATGCATCCAATAGCGGTTCTTGCACCTGGTACGAGTTTACACAAGCTATTTTGCAGGATGCCGCAGAGCTATTTGCTGTAAAGATCACTGCAAATGTAGAGCCATGCAGCACAGAGCAGTTTCCCCGACCCGCAGCGCGACCACGTAATTCCGTGATGGAGCATATTGCGATCCGGAGCAACGGATTCCACGATTTACAGGATTGGCGCAAGGGATTACGTGTCTTTTTACGGGAGTATTTTAATAAATCCGAGTAATTTAAACTTTATTATAGCTATCAAAAAATCTCCCATCATTTCAGGATTGGGAGATTTTATTAATTTAAGACTATGTTGATAAAGCACGATGAGCATTATAATGTATAGGCAGGTGGGACATACACATCCCTGTACCCCATATTTTTAAAGAAGGAGGGCATGACTCTGAACAGACCTAAAGTACAAATTTTATTGTCTACATATAATGGAGCAGCTTACTTAGACGAGCAGATAGAAAGTCTCATCAATCAAAAAGACGTAGAAGTTCAGATTCTAATCCGTGATGATGGCTCAACAGATGATACGGTTGATAAGTTGAGTATACTGGAGCAACGTTATCCCCAACAGATTAGGTTATGCCGAGAGAGTAATGTGGGTGTCATTGCGAGCTTTTTTGATTTGATTGAAAGATCGTCCGAGGCATTTGACTATTACGCATTTTGTGATCAGGATGATGTGTGGATGCAAAACAAGCTTGCTCGGGCTGTAGCACGTCTCAGGGAAAAGGATGGGAGTCGACCGCTGATGTATTGTTCAGCAACGCAAATGGTCTCTCAAAACTTGGAACCTCTCAAAGTATGGCCATCCGATATCCCTAGATCTTTATCCTTCCATAATGCTCTCATCGAGAATGTATGTGTAGGTTGTACCATGGTAATCAATAAAGAAACACTTCAGCTCGTGAAAACGAGAATGCCGGATACTTTGGATAACATTATCATGCATGACTGGTGGATTTACTTGTGCACCTCCTCTTTTGGTGAGGTTATATTTGATCACGAGCCATATATCTGGTATCGGCAGCATCAAAACAATGTGCTGGGAGGTTCAACAGATGGCTGGCTTGGCAAGTGGAGGAAAAGACTAAGTAGATTCGTAAAAGGGAAAAATCGCTATATTTTAAGTAAACAAGCCCGGCAATTTGTTCAACTATATGGACAAGACATGCCTTCCCAAATGTACAGAGATGTGGATCAATTCCTGGATAGCTACCAAAAGGGTGTGCTTTCTCGTATGAGATATATTGGGCAGTCTCCATTCTATAGGCAGTCACGGTTGGACAACTGGATTTATAAATTTGTTTTTATAATGGG
>NZ_JCAJRU010000258.1:0-6686 GCF_059447605.1 Paenibacillus sp. N119s
TTCATCTGGCCCATTTTCCAGCAGTCCGAATTTATTTCTCTGTTATCTCACAAATTGGACGTAACCACACCGGAAGTATATACAGAGCAGGGAGTGCCCGTCATCGCGGATGGTGTGGCAATTATCAAGGTCGGAAGTTCCATCGAGGATGTAGCCACAGCAGCCGAACAGTTCATCGGAAAGCCGCTGGAAGCTCTTAGAGGAGAGGCTCAGGAAGTGCTGGAGGGACATTTGCGGGCAATCCTCGGCTCCATGACAGTGGAGGAAGTATACCGTAATCGGGATCGGTTTGCGCAGGAAGTGCAAGGCGTAGCTGCTCGCGATCTGAAAAAGATGGGTTTGCAGATCGTCTCTTTCACCATCAAAGATGTACGTGATAAACATGGATATCTGGATGCGCTCGGTAAGCCGAGAATTGCTGCTGTGAAACGGGATGCAGAGATTGCAGAAGCCGAGGCTGTGCGGGATGCCCGAATTCAGAAGGCGCAGGCAGAACAGGAAGGTCAGAAGGCCGAACTGCTGCGGGATACGAATATCGCCGAGGCAGCCAAGGAGAAGGACCTGAAAGTGGCTTCGTTTAAGAAAGAACAGGATACAGCCAGGGCGGAAGCCGATCAGGCTTATCACATTCAGGAGGCCCGTGCCAAGCAGACTGCTGTCGAGGAACAGATGAAGGTCGAGTTGGTACGTAAGGAACGGGAGATTGATATTCAAGCCAAGGAAATACAGGTACGTGAAAAGCAATATGATGCGGAAGTGAAGAAGAAGGCGGAAGCGGATCGATATGCGGTAGAACAAGCGGCGGAAGCCGACAAAGCGCGTAAAATGCGTGAGGCGGAATCGCTGCAATACTCGATTGAAACACAGGCTAAAGCGTCAGCTGAACAAAAACGTCTGAACGGGCAAGCAGAAGCGGATGCAGAACGGGCCAAGGGTACGGCAGATGCGGACGTCATCCGTTTGCGTGGTCTCGCGGAAGCCGAGGCCAAGGAAAAATTGGCAGAGGCTTTCCAGAAGTTTGGAGAGGCCGCTGTGCTCGATATTATCGTGAAAATGCTGCCGGATTTGGCTGGACGCATTGCCGAACCGATAGCATCCATTGATAAACTGACTGTTGTGGATACAGGTAAAGGGGAAGGAGCAACGCGTGTCAGCAATTATGTCACAGAACTGATGGCAACGGCTCCCGAGATGCTTAAAAGTGTATCGGGTATCGATGTAGAGCAGTTGATCAAGGGACTAACCACTGGAAAAAAAAGCATTCATCCCGTACCCTCCTCCGATGATGCAAACAAGCTGCACCATCCAACCCCGGTTGAGGTAGCACTAACGGATAAAGAATAACGATAAGCCTTTGGGAAGTAAAACTTTCAGAACCCAAAAGACCGCTTTTCATCACAGCATTTCCTGGAAAATGTGATGAAAAGCGTTTTCTTTTTATTGACCTTTAGCGGAATATTTGGTACTTTAACGTGGATTCCTCTGAGCTTCATGCTATAATTCTTAGGATCAAGGTTCTGATAAAAGAGGTGCGGATGTGAGCAGCCTAAAAGTGGCCAAAGCGCTGAATAACAATGTGATTATAGGGATGCATCCCGAGCATGATGAGGTTGTCGTGATTGGAAAAGGAATCGGTTTCAATCGCAAACCCGGCGATCTAATGCCGTTGGATTCAGTTGAAAAATTATTTATATTAAAAAGCCATGAAGAGCAGGAGCAATACAAACGATTGCTTCCTGAGCTGGATGAAAAGCTCATTGAGGTCATCGGTGAGGTGCTTCATCTTGTTCAGCTTCAAGCCAAAAAGCCTCTTAATGAGCACATATTGATTGCTTTAACCGACCATATTGCGTTTTCCATTAATCGTCATAAACAGGGGATTACGATTCATAATCCATTCTTGTATGAAACTAGGGAAATATATCCCCAGGAATACAAGATGGCTGAGCAAGCTGTTGCTTTAATCAAGGATAAGATGGGCGTGGATCTGGGAGAAGATGAAATCGGATTCGTAGCTCTGCATATTTATAGCGCGATGACAAACCAGCATATCTCCGAGGTTAGGAAAGATTCTCGTCTGATTGCTGACATGGTTCAGGTCGTCGAGACGACGCTGGATTACCGAATTCCTCTCCAATCCCTTGATTATTCTCGTCTGTTGACTCATCTGAGATTTGCGATTGAACGTGTACGTCGAGGAGAGATTGTGCAGGAGATTTACCGATTGGACAAGCTTTTGAACGAAGAATACCCAGAAATGTATATGCTAGCTTGGAAACTTACGAAGATTATGGAGAAGAGGCTGCGAAAACCAGTGTATCCAGCTGAAGTTAGCTATTTGACGATGCATCTGCAGCGTTTGTCCCAGCGCAAGGAGCAAGGAGATAACAAACCGTGATAAAACCCGAATAAAAAAGTATTGCCTCGCATTTAGCGTGGTGCTATAATCAATTCTGCAATGAGGAAGACAACAACTAAACATTTAACGTGTTACTGATTCGATCAGGCATGAGTTGCTTTAAGTTATGATTGTTTACAGCCTACTGGGGTAAGCTATATCCCAAGGTTGTGTTCAAACATACTTAAATCGGCTTATGCCTTTTTTGTTGTTTTACCTCTCTTCTAAATTTCAGAGAAGGATGTGGAAGGTATGTTTAAAAAGCTTTTCGGCGTTTTACAGCGTGTCGGTAAAGCATTAATGCTTCCTGTAGCTATCTTGCCAGCTGCGGGGCTTTTATTGGGTATCGGCAACATGCTGGTCAATCCTGATTTTCTCCAGTACATACCGGCATTAAATGCGGGCTGGGTTCAATCGGTAGCGACGATCATGATGAATGCCGGACAAATTGTTTTTGATAATTTGGCACTGCTGTTTGCAGTCGGCGTAGCCGTCGGTTTGGCGGGTGGCGAGGGTGTAGCAGGTTTGGCTGCGATCATCGGTTACCTCGTTATGAACATTACCTTGGGTACAGCCGTGGGTGTTACACCTGGTCTGATTGCTCAAAAAATACCAGGTTATGCGAACGTGTTGGGTATTCCTACACTTCAAACCGGGGTGTTCGGCGGGATCATCATTGGTATACTGGCCGCTGCTATGTACAATCGCTTTTTCAAAATCGAGCTTCCCTCGTACCTGGGCTTTTTCGCGGGTAAGCGCTTTGTTCCAATTGCAACGGCAGTATCTTCACTGATTGTCGGATTGGCACTGGTCCTGATCTGGCCTCCAGTTCAGCAAGGACTTAATGCAGTATCTCACTTTATGGTATACTCCAACCCGACCTTGTCGGCGTTCCTGTTCGGTGTTATCGAACGTGCGCTGATTCCGTTTGGTCTGCACCACATCTGGTACTCACCATTCTGGTTTGAGTTTGGTGAATATGTTAACAAAGCAGGTCAAACCGTTCACGGTGACCAGCAGATCTTCTTTAGTCAGCTTCGCGACGGCGTAGCACTGACAGCAAGTACGTTCCAAGTAGGTAAGTTCCCATTCATGATGTTCGGATTACCAGCAGCAGCACTTGCGATGTATCATGAAGCAAGACCGGAACACAAAAAATATGTAGCAGGTATCATGGGTTCAGCTGCATTGACTTCGTTCCTGACAGGTATAACGGAGCCACTGGAGTTTTCCTTCCTGTTCGTAGCTCCATTGCTGTTCGCAGTACACTGTGTATTTGCAGGTTTGTCATTTATGACGATGCAAATTTTGAATGTTAAAATCGGTATGACGTTCTCTGGTGGATTTATTGACTTCCTGATTTTCGGGATTATTCCAACCCGTACGCCATGGTGGTATGTAATTATCGTCGGTCTGATTTTGGCGGTTATTTACTACTTCGGTTTCCGATTCATCATACGGAAGTTCAACTTGAAAACACCAGGACGTGAAGAAGCTACAGAAAATGTGGATGGTGCAGCAAGCGGTAGCAGTGATGAGCTTCCACATAACATTTTGGCTGCCTTCGGTGGTTCATCGAATATCAAGCATCTGGATGCATGTATTACACGTCTTCGGATCGAAGTTAATGAGAAATCAAACGTTGACAAAGCTCGTCTGAAACAACTGGGCGCATCGGGTGTCCTTGAAGTGGGTAACAATGTACAGGCGATCTTCGGTACTCGTTCCGATACGATTAAAACTCAAATGGCTGATATCATGGCAGGACGTACACCTGCACCTGCTCCTTCAGAGCCAGCTCCACAGGAGGAAAAGGAAGCCGGAGAACAAAAGCAAACGATTGTTGTAGAAGATATCGTAATGCCAGTTAACGGTGAATTGGTTGACATCTCGACCGTTCCCGATCCGGTCTTTGCAGAACGCATGACAGGTGACGGCTTTGCGGTAGTGCCAAATGATGGAACCATTGTTTCCCCTGTCTATGGTAAAGTATTCAATGTATTCCCAAGCAAGCATGCGGTGGGTATTCAATCCGATGGTGGTAAAGAAGTGCTTGTTCATATCGGGGTAAATACAGTGAAGCTTAAAGGCCAAGGATTTGACGTTTTGGTGAACGAAGGCGATCTTGTGTCAGCCGGTCAGCCTATCATGAAAGTAGACCTGGAATATGTAAAGGCCAACGCTAAATCCATCATTTCACCTGTCATTTTCACCAACCTGCCAGAAGGTTCTTCGGTAACTTTAAACAAAACTGGAGTATTGAAGGCTGGCGAAGATGGTATAATTACGATAAAATAAACTCTATGTGTTTCGGTTTAGTTGATGAGGCGGCTTAGGCCGCCTGGTCATCTGTCCGGTATACTGCGTGTAAACAAATATTATCTTTAGGAAAGTGGGAGGAACAAATTATGCAAACAACTTTTAGAATCACGGATGAAGACGGTATCCATGCACGTCCTGCAACTGCGCTGGTAAATACAGCTAACAAATTCAGCGGTGCTGAATCTTTCGCTGAAGCTAACGGTAAAAAAGTAACTTTGAAATCCATTCTGGGTGTATTGTCTCTGGGTCTGGAACAAGGTGATACTATTAACATTATCTGCGAAGGCGCTGAAGCTGCTGAAGCATTGAAAGCTCTTGAAAATGTAATCGTTAACGAAGGGCTGGGCGAAGTTCATGCTTAAAATTTCCGGGATTGCCGCTTCGGCAGGCATAGCCATTGCCCGGGCGTTTATCTTGGAGCATCCGAATTACGCTGTAGAGAGACGCGCGGTTGGTGATGTTGAAGCTGAAATCGCAAGATTGGACGCGGCTTTGGCTGAATCTCAAACCGAATTGGAATCGATTAAGGAGAAAACACTTCGGGAGCTAGGTGAGAAGAAGGCAGAAATTTTTGCATCTCACCTGCTGATCCTGAACGATCCTGAATTGATCGATCCGGTTAAAGCTAAAATCAGAGACGAGCAGCTCAATGCTGACTATGCTTTGGATGAAGTAGCTACACAGTTTATTTCCATGTTTGAAAACATGAAAAGTGCGTATTTGCAAGAACGCGCATCGGACATGCGTGATGTAACCAAACGGGTGCTCAATCATCTGCTTGGTGTTCATTTTGTCAGCCCTGCAGAAATTGCCGAAGAAACAATTGTACTTGCAGAAGATTTGACACCTTCCGATACAGCTCAGCTGAACCGTGAATTTGTTAAAGGCTTCGCAACAAACATCGGCGGACGCACTTCGCACTCGGCTATTATGGCTCGTTCATTAGAAATTCCTGCTGTTGTAGGAACAAAAAATATATTGTCTCAAGCGAAAAGCGGAGATTTGATTATCGTCGATGGTCTGGATGGTCATGTATTCGTGAATCCTACCGAAGAAATTGTTGCGGAATACCGCGCTAAACAGGTAGCCTATGACAAGCAACGCGAAGAGTGGCGCAAGCTGCGTGGCGAAGCTACGGTTTCCGTTGATGGTGTTCATGTCGAACTGGCAGCCAATATTGGTACGCCTAACGATGTAGCTGGTGTTCTGGACAACGGTGGTGAAGGCGTCGGCTTGTACCGTACGGAGTTCTTGTACATGGGACGCGACAAGCTCCCATCCGAAGAAGTACAGTACACTGCTTACAAAACCGTTCTGGAAAAAATGGAAGGTAAGCCAGTTGTAGTCCGTACTTTGGACATCGGTGGCGACAAAGAACTTCCTTATCTGGATCTGCCAAAAGAAATGAACCCGTTCCTCGGATTCCGTGCGATTCGTCTGTGTCTGGATCGCCAGGATATTTTCCGCACTCAATTGCGTGCTTTGTTGCGTGCAAGCGTGCATGGTAACCTGCGCATTATGTTCCCAATGATTGCTACGCTGAACGAATTCCGTGAAGCGAAAGCTGTTTTGTTGGAAGAAAAAGAAAAGTTGGTAGCCGAGGGTGTAGCCGTATCTGAAGAAATTCAGTTGGGCATCATGGTTGAAATTCCTTCTACTGCAGTATTGGCTGACCAATTCGCAAAAGAAGTGGATTTCTTCAGTATCGGTACTAACGATCTGATTCAATACACAATGGCAGCGGATCGAATGAACGAACGAGTATCTTACCTATATCAACCATACAATCCATCCATTCTGCGTCTGGTGAAAATGGTTATTGATGCCGCTCACCGTGAAGGACGTTGGGTTGGTATGTGCGGTGAAATGGCAGGAGACGCAACAGCAATTCCGTTGCTGCTGGGTCTGGGACTTGATGAGTTCAGCATGAGCGCAACTTCCATTCTGCCAGCACGTAGCCAAATCT